>JAAYPY010000207.1 GCA_012519555.1 Tissierellia bacterium
AAGTCCAGATTATTAATAACTGGTAAGCCTTCAATTTTAATAAAACGAGGGGAAATAGATAAAAAAGCATTAGCTAAATGCAGATTCAACGCAGATGAACTAAATATGATGCTCCGGAATAAGGATATCTTTGATATTACCGAAGTTGATTATGCTATTCTTGAAACAAGCGGTGAATTGACTGTATTGAAAAAACCAAAATTTGATTATGTAACAAAAAAAGATATGCCCATACCCGTTAAGCAAAATAGAAACTTACCTGTACAAATTATAAATAATGGTAAAATAATTGAAAGTGTTATGACGGAATATAACTTAGATATAAACTGGGTGCATAGCGAAGTAAAAAGATTGGGATATAAAGACATAAAAGATATTTTTTATGCGGGTATAAACAGCCAAGGACAATTTTTCATTGTTCCTCTTTTTAAGGAAAACAGATATCAAATTTAAAAATGATATTGTTATTCTTTATTCATTGAAAATTTAAGACTGAAATAATTTTCTTTCGCATTTTCTGACGGCACCAAAATGTTTGTTAACTTAGTGTAGCCTGAATGCTCAATATCACAATTAAACACTATTCCAGCCTCAACAAAGTGGTAGTCATCTAAAATATTATTCTCTATATTGCTTGCTATTCGTTTCGGGATTTTTGAAAATAAACCCATTTCATTCTGTGCCCCTGCAAAAGCAAGTGAAGCCAAAAATATATACTTTTCATGTATATGCTATTATATCACACAATCCCCATTCCAAATATATATTATTAATTTATATTGTTATCTAATAAATCATTTGATATAATTATAAAAAACACCGTATATATAATTGGAGGTTACAAATGGAGCAATATTCAAATAAAAAGTTTTCACTGTTTGAATTTAATAACTTAGAAACCAACGATGAAAATAAATATGAATTAATTGATGGTATTGTTTTTATGTCACCACGATCAAATTATATGCACCAACAAATTATGAGCAGATTAAATCTTGAAATAGGAACCTACCTAAAGGGTAAGAAATGTATGGTGTTTTCTGAAGTTGAATTGGAATTTGATAATAATGTTATAATTCCTGACTTATCAATTATTTGTGGATTAAATGATTTTAATATCCAAAGATATAAAAAAGCCCCTGAACTTGTAATTGAAATTATAAGTCCCGCCAGTCAATATACAGATACATTCACAAAGCTTTATAAATATGAATTTTTTGGAGTTAAAGAATATTGGATAGCTAATCCAAAAACTGAAATTATTACAGTATATAATTTTGAAAACAAAACTAATAAAGATTACGGTAAACAGGAAAAATTAATATCATCTGTTTTCAATGATTTAGAGATTAACTTGTCCGAAATTTTCTTATAATAAAACTAAAAAATTTATTTACTTACCACCAAGCAGGGAATTCGGAAAATACCCAGAAGTCACCGATTTTCTCAGTGACAAAGGTGAATTCTTCATATCCTTCTACTTCAAAGTTATGATCCCTTTTTTCAACGTATACGATATATTTTATTTTGGTTGCATTTATATTGTTTTTAGTTACATCTGTTATTTTACCATAGTAATGATTAGTACCCCTGCTTGCTGCAACAGCGCACAATTTGCCGTCCACATCAAAATATCTGCCTGTTTTTAACATGCCTGCAACTTTTTCATCAGAAAATATTGTTTTTAAATAATTCTCCAAATCTTCTAAAGTTTCGATACCTTCGTAATCTACTTCGAAACAGATTCCAGATTCGGTCTCGATTCCAACAATAGGCAGTCCCGGACTTTCTTTCAAAGGCATAGTATCAACATAAAACCAACCCCATGCCTCACTTGCTTTATCAAATAAAGAATAAAATTCAGTCTTATTCAGTATTCTATACAGAATAATATAGGTTTGCTCCCTTGTTATATTTGATTTAGGAGAGAACATATCATTACCGACACCCTGCATAAATTTGTTTTCAAGAACAAAGTTTACTGAATCAATTGCCCATTCTGATACTTTTGATTTATCATTTAATTTTACTTCGTCTGCATCAGTATTCAGTCCTAAATATTTCGCCAAATTAGTAAGCATTACAGCTGCTTCTTCTCTTGTAATTTCACTTTCTCTGTCAAAAATACCGTTGCCTCTTCCCTTAACAATACCTAAGTACAGGCATATTGCAACATC
>JAAYPY010000208.1 GCA_012519555.1 Tissierellia bacterium
AAAGACTGCTTTGATGAAGCAGGAATTCAAAACATTATTTTTCCGGATATGATGAGGGCCTATTGGAAAAAATTCATGCTCAATGTAGGATTTAATCAGGTTACGGCTGTTACAAGAGCTCCCTACGGCAAGGTGACAAATATTGAAACAAGTTTAACATTATTCAAAGAAGCGATGAATGAAGTATTGACTATTGCAAAAGCAATGAACATTGATCTTAGAGAAGAAGATATAGACGAATTCGTTGCCTTAATGGATCACTTTGCGCCCAACAGCAAAACATCCATGCTGCAAGACGTGGAGGCTAAAAGAAAGACAGAAGTTGATTATTTCGGAGGAACGGTTGTTGAATTTGGTAAAAAACTTAATATACCAACGCCTGTTAATCATGTCCTCTATTGTATAATTAAATCAATAGAAACATTGTACTTGGAGGAAACCGGTACCGCAAAGTAAACTAAAAGAATAAAAAACAGCTCTATCTCTAATTTAGGGCCGTTTTTTTCGTTTGGGATTTCAAAATATATTTATTAGATTTACATTATCTGTTATAGATCTTTTTAATTTTACCTACTGCTGCAATTCTCTCTTCTGCCATTCTGTCAGCCGCCTTATAGGTTGGGATACCATCTCTCTTGGCTATTTCAAACACTTTCTTGCAGGCATCATAAATTTTCGCAGTGTTTTTTAAGGCCTTTTCCCTGTTGTATTCACGTCCCGATATATCATCTATAATATTAATAACACCGCCGCTGTTTATAACATAATCCGGCACATAAAGTATTCCTTTTTCCTCCAACATATCACCGTGTCTGGGCTCGGCTAACTGATTGTTGGCTGCGCCGGCTATAATTCTGCATCTAAATTGCTCAATTGTTTTGTCATTTATTATGGCGCCGCGGGCACAAGGCGCAAAAACATCGCATTCTATACCATATATTTCATCCAATCCTACTGCTGTGGCACCAAAATCTGCAACGGCCTTATCAAGTTTTGCCCGGTCTCTTGTTGTAACATACAGCTTAGCTCCTGCTTCATGCAAATGCTGAGCTAAGATTCTGCCCACAGCACCTAATCCCTGAATTGCCACCGTTTTTCCGGTCAAATCATCAGTTCCGTAAATTTCGTTAACAGCTGCCTGTATTCCTTTAAATACTCCGAATGCTGTTACCGGTGAAGGATTGCCGCTTCCCGTTTCTAAACCTACGATGTAATCCGTTTCACAATTAATATATGAAGCGTCTTCCTGGGTTGCATTCATATCCTCTCCGGTTATGTATCTGCCGTTTAATCCTTCGACAAATCTGCCAAAAGCCCTAAATAAGGCTTCACTTTTAATCTTCTTAGGGTCTCCTATTATAACAGCCTTTCCGCCCCCAAGATTTAATCCCAAAGCTGCATTTTTATATGTCATGCCCTTAGCTAATCTCAGTGCATCTTCTATTGCATCTTCATCACTCTCATATTCGCAAATCCTTGTTCCGCCCAATGCAGGTCCCAAGGTGGTATCATGAATAGCAATAACTGCCTTTAATCCTGTATTTTTATCTTGGCAAAGGACTAATTGTTCGTAATCATATTCTTCCATCTTTTTAAATATATCCATTTAATCTGCCTCCTTATATATAATATGTAGGTAAATTGGTTTTCTATAGCCTTTATTATATTGACAAACTTGTATTTGGTCAAGGGCGGTGAGGTGTTACCGGGCATCACAAAGCACCTTGTAATCAACCGGCATTATGGTATAATGAAAATACTAATTTCGGCAATAGACCATGATGAAAAGGACTAATTCCAATATAGTGAGAATAAATAATCCGACAAATTTTACGAATTGGGAGCGTAAGAGTGAAAATAGTATGTCTTGGAGACAGTTTAACCTATGGTTATGGAGTAAGAAGGTCAAAGGTTTGGACTAAGTTAGCAGAGAATAAACAGCAGATAGAAAGCTGATTTCAGTCTAGTAATCAAAGAACTTGATACATATCGCAAGTGGCTTATAGAATTTTGTATGACTTTTAATATTAAATATATTGACTATTACACCGAATTTGACAAATTAAGAGGCGCCGAAGATGTTTATATAGATGGTCTCCATCTGAATGACCGCGGGAATGAAATAATGGCAGAGATTTTCTGCTGGCATATGAGCAAGTAAGCAGACTTTTCGTTTAACCGCCATTTTGTTATTTAATGACATGTTTTAAGACTCATGCCTGACATATAACTCATCATAAATAACACCCTGTTACTGAATCTAACAGAATTATCTTGAATTTTTTAAATTATATGAATAAAGTGTTCTAAAATGGAAAAGATACATTGAAATGAGATAAAGTCTCAAAATAGTGTTGACTTTATATAAAGTGAGCATATAATATAATTAGGGGTGAGAAAATATGTTAATACAATTTAACTTTAAAAACTTCAAATCTTTTAAGAATGATGTTTCATTAGATTTATCAGCGACTAGGATTACAGAACACAATGATCATATTGTAAGCATATCAAATGATAAGTTACTAAAGGTTGCCGCAATATATGGTGCAAATGCAAGTGGGAAATCTAATATTTTTGAGGCATTTAGATATATGTCTTACTATGTCTCCGAATCTTTTAAATTTGGTGGTGAGAATAGCAACAAGAAAAAAATAGAAAGTGCCCATGAGAAAGTAACACCATTTTTATTTAACTCTAAAAGTAAAAATAGTGAAACAACTTTTGAAGTGTTTTTTATTGATGGATCAGATACTAAGGAAAAATCATATCAATATGGGTTTTCTTTAAATAAAGAAGAGGTATTAGAAGAATGGTTATTCTATAAAACTAAATCATCCAGGGAATATAAAACAATATTTTATAGAAAAGGTAAGGATATAGAGTTTTTTGGAATATTGAAAAGAAGTGCCGATAACATTAAGGTTGCATTAGAAAAGGAAACCTTGATAGTTTCCTTAGGTGCAAAGTTAAAGATCACAGTTCTTAGACTTGTCAGAGATTGGTTTAATAATAACGAGATAGTAAGTTATGGTTATCCTGAAGAAAACTTATTTAGATCATATATGTTACCCAAAGATTTTGTAACAAATGTAGATGTGCAAAACAAAATAATAGAATATTTTAGCACCTTTGATAATTCAATAAAAGGGTTCAGTGTGGAGAAAGTAGTTGATGATAATAATAAGGAAAACAGAAGATATAGAATTGCAGCTCACCATAAAATGAATAATCCTAATGAGATTGGTACTATACCTTTGAATGAAGAGTCCGGTGGAACTTTAAAGATGTTTTCTTTATATCCGTCAATTCAAGAAGTTATAAATAATGGTGGAGTCCTTTTTGTTGACGAACTAAACTCAAAGTTACACCCATTATTAGTGAGAAATATAATTATGTTATTTTTGGATTCTACCATAAATACTCATAACGCACAGTTAATTTTTACAACTCATGATATCTGGCAATTGTCAAATGATTTGCTAAGACGTGATGAAATATGGTTCGTTGAAAAAGATGATTATGGAATTTCTTTGTTATATTCATTAGCTGATTTTACTGATGATAATGGTTCTAAGATACGTAAGGATGAAAATTATACAAAGAATTATTTGACTGGAAAATATGGTGCTATACCAAAGCTTAAATTATTTGATATTTTTAAGGAGGAATAGCATGGGATTAAACGAAAGAAAAGGTGCCAGAAGGGATAGAAATATAAACAGATCAACAAGGGTTCCTAGATTTGGATATTACCTGATTATAACAGATACAGATGAAACTGAAAAAAATTATTTTGAGGGCTTAAGGGATTCAATTCCAGAGGAATTAAAGAGTAACATTGCAATAAGAGTGTATGAAACAAAAACAGT
>JAAYPY010000209.1 GCA_012519555.1 Tissierellia bacterium
CCGGTTCGGCTATAGTTCTTTCAATGTATACAGTTGGTGGAGCCATTTCAGGAATCTTGTTTGGAAAGCTGTATGAGAAAATTCAAAGACTTATTATACCTTTTATGTTCGTTGGCGGGGCCTTAGGAATAGCAATTATCCTATTGGGAAATAGTTTGCTGATGGTTACCATCGGTGTATTTATTGTAGGATTAACTTATCTTATGAACATGCCCTTTACTGCAATGCTTTTAGGTATGTATGCTTCTCCTTCACAAAGCGCCATGGCAATGTCCATTCTGATGGCGGTTATGAATGCCTTTGCATTTATTTCTACATATTGGATAGGTTTGATAGGTTCAATCACAGGAGACATATATCTGGGACCATTATATGCAACTTTAATAGGCTTCATAGCTATAGGAGTACTGTTTATATTTATCAACCCCTATCCGAAAGAAAAGGCTGTTGGCCAATAAAGTTTGGCGAAAATAATCGGTTTAACCGATTTTGGTAACCAAGACGGTCATATCGTCTATCACCTTATCCTGACCCCTTAATGCGTAGCTTAATATTGAATTTGCTACAGTTTGAGGGTCCTTTTCTGCCAAGTATTCCAAATACTTATCAAGGGACTTTTTGGGGTCCAGATTTATGGAGTCTATGACTCCATCAGTAACCATCACAACCATGTCTCCTAAATTTATTTGTTTTTTAAAGGAGCTGTATTCAAAATTGTCAAGAATTCCCAAGGGCAGACTTTTGCCGCTGATTTTATCTACTCCTTTGTTGCTTAAAATATACGAAGGTGCGGCTCCTGCCTTATAGAGCCTCAGTTGCTTCGTCCCATAATCAATTATGGTGAAATCAAATGTTACATATCTTTCATCATCTAATTTAATCATCATAACAGAATTCAATGTTCTTAAAATTTGTTCTTCCGTAAAATCAGAGTATAAAAACCTTGACATCAAATCAACAGCACTGTTGCTTTCACTGCTTGCCTCTTCTCCGGAACCTATGCCGTCGCAAAGAACCACATAGTACTTGTCTGCCCTGCCTGCATATGCAAAATTATCGCCTGAAATTTGAGAGCCATCCTTAATAGCAGCTGCAGTGTAGGTGCGGATTTTTATTTTCTTAATATTCTTAAATTTAAAAACATAGTAATTTGGTGACACTACAACTCTTTCAACACATCTAAGCTTTGCGCCGGTAATATTTCTGACAATCAAGGCAATAGTAGCTTCCGCTTCCTCAGTTGCTTTTTCGGTTTTAACAGTCATACTCAACAATATGGTAGATTTGCTGCAGGATATAACTTCAAAAAACTTAACATTTATATTCTGCCATAAAAGATGTTCTTTAATTTTCTTTTTGGCATCGTTAGAAAATATGTTTAAATGCTTACTTTTCTTATTGTTTTTATTAAGGACTGTATCAGAAACGGTTGAAGCAGCTTCTCTTTCGGCACTATCGATTACCGGCGGTATATTTTCTTTTCCTATTTTTCTTGGTTTATGTATTTTATTTGCTTCTTTTTTTATCTTTTTTATTGTATTAAATCCTTCGTTTATTAAAATCATGGCACTGAAAATAAACAATGCTTCAAATATATTAAGCATGAATTCATTTGTATTAAACCCTTCAGTAAATAATATTGCTGTTTTCGAAAAAAACAATACTGCGGCAGAATATCCGGATACTAAAAAAATTGAGCTTTTACCCTCACTTTTAAAACTAAAATAATATCCGTAAATAGCTGTAAGCATTACAACATATACAAAATCAAAGCGAACCGACAAAATTCCGGCTATACATACCGCCAAGATTGAAAACCAAGGACCCTTTATATTGCAGTATGAACTTAAAACAACAATTGTAAAAGGAAATATTTCATCGATTATAATATGCCTTGAAACAAAAAAACACACCAAAAGCAAAAGCCAGTTTTCTTTGATGTGTTTAAGTTCCTTCTTAAATGATTTTATAATAATTAAATCATATTTTTCATCCTGTGTTTTTCCAATCATATTTTCACCCCTCGTTTTATATGGTAGCAAATATGATTGTAAAATACTGTCAAAATATGCTTTAATCAGAAACTTTATTCATTTATCAAGTCTTTTTGAGAGCCTATTCCTTGAATAAGTTTATTATCATTCTTATTTTTATCTATGTATATGGTTTCATTTGGTTTTACCATTTTGTATTGATCTCTTGCTATTTTTTCAACTATTTCCATAAGAGCTTCTTCTTCGTTTAATTTTTCTACGTCGCTTTTAAGCTCCATTGCTTCCTTTTCGATTTCAGCCTTTAAAATTTTCTTTTCTTCTATCTGACTATTCAAGTCCAAAAGCATTTCATATTGATTGAAAGCGGTGAAAGCAAAATACACTAAAAAAACCAAGAACAGAAAATTAATTACGTTGAATTTTCTTTTCTTCTTTATTGGAGCAGTCATCTTGTTAATTCTCTTTTGCTCTTTTATTTCTCGTTCTTTCTCACGAAAGTCATAATGATTGATTTTCTTCTTCAACTCTATAATTTTTTGTTCTTCGTTCAACAGACTACTCCTTTCCTCTGTATGTTTTGGGACATTCCTCTGCCTCAAAAGTATCGCCCTATAGGTGTGTCCTCATACTTCTTTTTCGCTTCTGTCTTTTTTTCTTATTATATATCATTTTTCTATTTTTGAAAACCTTTTTTAACTTAAATTTCATAAATTTGTACCTTTTTTTATACTTATCCCTGACTGCAATGTATTTTACTTTCACAGGATACAATAAAATCCTTATTTTTCCTATAATAAATTTAATCGGGTCTATTAAAAGATGAATAACTGTTTTTATAACTTTTAAAATGTAATCAACAATAAATATGAAAAGTTTTAAAACATATCTGCTGATACCATAGAAATACAAAAGAGCACCTGCTAAAAATCCCATCAAAATAAAGAATCTGACATTGCCGTAACTTATGTCTAAGATTAATTCGGTGCCAAATTTTATGCTGATTATCCAATATATTATATCACCTATAACAGTTCCTCTTGTTTTAAACTTGCCATAGTGCCTTATAAGCCTGTAGACATCCCAGATAAATCCAAGAAACACACCTGCCATTATGGAAACCGCAAGCATGTACTCCTGAGAATAAGGTAAATAGTCCATATTATTTAAACAATTTCTTTACTAAGCTTACTTTTTCTCTTTGTCCTTCATATTCAGAAAAAATCATCGAATTAATGATGCCTTTAACCATAAGCTTGCCTTCATCAACATTTAACTTGCTTATGGACAGCTTTTCTCCCTTTATGGTAAGCCTTCCTTTTGTTGTAATAAGCACAACTGTTTCATCGTTAAAGTTATCAACTCCTTCAACGCCGGTGACATTTAGTATTTCTTTATTTTCAAGTACCAGACTTTGCAGTATTTTTTCATCCATGAACATCCCCCCTTAAATAGTATATTATATGTCCCAGGGGTTTTAAATATGACATATCCTAATAGCAGGTTTGGGGACATTCCTCATTCCATACTTGCTCCATAGTAGAGGTATGTCCCCATACCTATGTTATCGGAAAAATAGGGTTAGGGCATCTTATGTTTTTCTTTGTAAATGTCTTTGGCAATTCTTGCGTTGAGCATGCTTTTTTTAACAGATTTAACGCTTTGTCTTGTTTCAATCATTTTTCCTGACTTCATTTCTATTACTGCCTTGCCTTCCTTATCATATACATTCTCTATTGAATTTACATCAAATAATCCAAAGGCAGCGTCGTGAGCAAACATGGGTTCTCTTACATTGATGTAAATATAAATAAGGTTCTCATTTACAACTAATGGTACCTTATTGGTAATTCCCAACTCTTGTCCATAATTAATACGATTATGATGCAGGCTTATATTATAGTAGTCTGCCAATTTCTTGGTACATGTTTCAATTGTTGCAGTTTTTATAAAGGATTCTGCTTTTGTTATTATCTCCGTGCAGTTTCCTTTATCTTTCACATAGACCGGAAGCATTGCTTGGATATCATTGAATTTTATATTATTTTTCATATACTTTCATTTCCTTTTAATAAAAAATTATTGAATTATTAAATATTATGGTTTTTTGTAATTTGATAAACTCCAATCGTTTAATATGCTTATTGCCATTTATGCATACCATCACCTGATTAATATAATAGGATAAGGTGATAAAGATGCACTCTGACATTAACTATATTATTCAGGAATCTTTAAAAGGGGACAAGATTTATCAGGAAATATTGCTTAAAAGATTAAATCCGCTCATTTTTAAGAATATTTACAAGTATTATTCTCCTTCCAATCCTCTTACAGAAGATTTGCTGCAGGAAGGTTATATTATAATTTTACAGGCATTGAAAAATTATGACATGAATAAAAATGTTCACTTTCTTCAATATGTTAAAATCAGTCTGTATTATTTCTATA
>JAAYPY010000210.1 GCA_012519555.1 Tissierellia bacterium
GACCTTGAAGAAGGCGTTGAAATGTGCATGCCCGGAGACAACTCAAGATTTATAGTTGAGTTAATCCATCCGATAGCTATTGAAGAAGGTTTAAGATTTGCTATCAGAGAAGGCGGAAGAACAGTAGGCTCCGGAGTAGTAACCGAGATAATCAAATAAGAAGCCTAGATGCTTTTATAACAAGGGGACGGGATGACAATACCCCCGTCCCCTTGTCATTTATTAAGGGAAATTAATATATATTAAGTTTTGGAAATAACTTAAAAAATCGAAAAAAAACACTTGATTTATAGCATTTGATAGTATATTATTAAAAAGCTTGCCACATGCGATGACGTAAAAGGTTGCTGAAATATAAACGTTTCAGGGAATTTTTACAGAGTATGTCCTGCTAAAAGCAGGGCGACCGGTACCGCTATTTATAAAAAAAAATATGAAACACCCGGATGGGCTTATCGAGCGGTCCCGAGTTGTATGGAGACATACGAAAAGGAGGTTATTAAATGGCAAACACACAGAAAATAAGAATCAGGTTAAAAGCTTATGATCATCAATTAATTGATCAATCTGCACAAAAAATCGTGGAAACAGCTAAAAGTACGGGAGCAACTGTTGCCGGACCGATTCCGCTGCCCACAGAAAAACAAATTATCACAATACTTAGAGCAGTTCATAAGTACAAAGATTCCAGAGAGCAGTTTGAACAAAGGACACATAAAAGATTGATTGACATAACAAATCCTACTCCAAAAACTGTGGATTCACTAATGAAGTTGAATCTGCCTGCAGGAGTGGACATTGAAATTAAATTATAACAAGGCAAGTAGAGACAACACACTCTGCTTAGAATGATTGCGATAGCAATCCGCTGTAAGAAATTAGGAGGTGTAAAATGAAAGCAATTTTAGGAAAAAAACTTGGAATGACTCAAGTGTTCACTGAACAAGGAGAAGTTATTCCTGTTACTGTTTTGGAATCCGGCAACATGGTTGTTGTTCAAAAGAAAACAGAAGAAAAAGACGGATACAATGCCATACAGGTAGGATTCGGAGACATTAAAATTAAAAATGTTATTAAACCTAAAAAAGGTCATTTTGATAAATCAAAAGTAGAGCCTAAAAGATTTTTAAGGGAATTCAGAGTAGATAACATTGACGATTATGAAGTTGGTCAAAAGATTGGCGTTGAAATATTCCAAGCAGGAGAAAAAGTTGATGTTACAGGAATTTCAAAAGGTAAGGGATTCCAGGGACCAATTAAGAGACACGGACATGCAAGAGGCGGTATGAGCCACGGCTCCAAATTCCATAGATTAAGAGGTTCATTAGGAGCTTCTGCAGGTGTGGCAAAAGTAGTTAAAGGAACGAAAGCTCACGGTCACATGGGAAATGAAAAAGTAACAGTATTAAACCTTGAAGTGGTAAGAGTGGATGCAGACAAGAATGTAATACTATTAAAAGGTGCAGTACCGGGTCCTAAAAAAGGTTTAGTAAAAATCAGAGAAGCAGTTAGAAAAGCTAAGTAAGAATTGCATGGAAAGGAGGATTAAAGATGCCAAAAGTAGCTCTTTATGATATAACAGGCAGCCAAATAGGCGATCTAGAGTTAAATGATGACATATTTGGTGTAAAAGTAAATACGCACGTAATGTATGAAGCCGTAAAAAATTATTTGGCTAACAAAAGACAAGGAACTCAGTCCGCTAAAACCAGAGCGGACGTAAGAGGCGGCGGAAGAAAGCCTTGGAGACAAAAAGGAACAGGCCGTGCCAGACAAGGAAGTACAAGATCACCTCAATGGGTGGGCGGTGGAGTTGTATTTGCTCCAAAACCGAGAGATTACAGCTATAAACTTCCAAAGAAAATAAAAAGATTGGCTCTTAAATCAGCATTAAGCTCAAAGGTACAGGATAATGAAATTATCGTAGTTGACAGCTTGGTTCTTGATAGTCCAAAAACAAAGGATATGATTAAGGTATTATCAAATCTTAAAGCCGGTAAGAAAACATTGGTAGTTATGCCTGAAAGAGATGAGAATGTTATATTAGCATCAAGAAATATTCCGGGTGTAAAAACAGCATATGTAAATACAATTAATGTATACGATATATTAAACTGTGATTCTTTCCTTATAACCAAGGACGCAGTTAATAAAGTGGAGGAGGTGTACGCATAATGCGCGATCCACACGATATAATCATAAAACCCATTGTAACAGAAGCAAGTATGAATGCGATGGCAGAAAAAAAATACACTTTTGTTGTAGATAAAAAGTCTAATAAGACAGAAATCAAAAATGCGGTGGAATCAATTTTTGGTGTTGAAGTAGCAAGTGTGAACACTATGAACATGCTAGGCAAAAAGAAGAGAATGGGCGTTCATGTGGGCAAAAGAGCCGACTGGAAAAAAGCCATTGTTACTTTAACAGAAGGAAGCAAAACAATAGAATTCTTTGAAGGGATTTAAGAAGCCCTAACCCCATATGCCCCTATGGGGTGTCGTTCTGAGGGCTTTAGCTCGAAGAATAACACTGAAAGTAAAAAGAATAATTGAAATATAGATATTTAAAGAAGGAGGAAAATCTCATGGGTATTAGAAAATACAGACCAACCTCTCCGGCGTTGAGACAAATGACTGTTTCAACATTTGAAGAAATTACAACTGATCAACCTGAGAAATCTCTTTTAGCTCCGTTGAAAAGTAAGGCAGGAAGAAATGCACATGGAAAAATTACGGTTCGTCACAAAGGCGGCGGAGAAAAGAGAAAATATAGAATCATAGATTTCAAAAGAAATAAAGATGGAGTTCCGGGAAAAGTTGCAACAATAGAGTATGATCCAAACAGAAGCTCATTCATTGCACTTATAAATTATGTTGACGGAGAAAAAAGGTATATTATAGCTCCGCATAAACTGCAGGTAGGAGATACAATCGAATCAGGTCCGGATGCAGATATTAAAATCGGAAACGCACTTCCTGTAAGAAATATTCCGGTTGGTACAATGATTCACAATATTGAGCTTAAACCGGGTAAGGGCGGACAAATGGTTCGTTCGGCAGGAAACGCAGCTCAGCTTATGGCTAAAGAAGGCAAGTATGCACAGGTAAGACTTCCAAGCGGTGAAGTTCGAATGATAAGCATGGATTGCAGAGCAACAATAGGTCAGGTAGGAAATATTGACCACGAGAATATAACCATAGGTAAGGCAGGAAGAAAAAGACATATGGGAATCAGACCTACGGTAAGAGGCTCTGTAATGAATCCTAACGATCACCCCCACGGCGGTGGTGAAGGAAGAGCTCCCATAGGAAGACCGTCACCGGTTACACCTTGGGGCAAACCGACAATCGGTTATAAAACTCGTAAGAAGAACAAGAAATCTGATAGTATGATAATCAGCAGAAGAAATAAAAAATAAAAGCAGGATTGAAAGGAGGAAATAGTTAATGGGTAGATCGTTGAAGAAAGGACCTTATTGTGAACCTAGTCTTATGAAAAAGATTGTGGAAATGAATGAAGCGAATACTAAAAAGGTATTGAAAACTTGGTCAAGAAGATCGACAATATTCCCCGAAATGGTAGGCCATACATTAGCTATACATGATGGCAGAAAGCACGTTCCTGTATATATAACTGAAGATATGGTTGGACACAAGCTGGGTGAATTTGCACCGACAAGAACATACAGAGGACATGATAAGTCCGATAAATCTTCAAGAGTTAAATAAGAAGGGAGGCAGCTTAAATGGAAGCAAAAGCAGTTGCTAAATATATGAGAATATCACCAAGAAAAATGAAATTCGTATGTGATATGGTAAGAGGCAAGCAAGTTGACGAAGCGTTGGCAATTTTAAAATTTCACCCCGGCAAGGGAGCAAAAATTTTAGAAAAGGTAGTTCAATCTGCTGTAGCTAATGCAGAAAACAACTTTGATATGGATAGAGATAAATTATATATTTCAAATGTATATGCAAATCAAGGGCCAACTCTCAAAAGATGGAGACCAAGAGCAAAAGGTGCGGCATATAAAATATTGAAAAGAAGCAGCCACGTTGGTGCAGTTGTTAAAGAAAGAGAATAGCTAA
>JAAYPY010000211.1 GCA_012519555.1 Tissierellia bacterium
ATTTATGGCACCCATAATAATATATGTTTTATATTATATTTCTTATATGGTATAATAATCAAGTGTTAAAAATGCATTATTAAACATTAGAGGAAATTTATAATGGAATTTGCGGAATATTCTGAGATTTTAACAAATTACGTTGAAAGCTGGGGACTTGTTGCAGGTATTCTTCTGCCTGTGATTGAGGCATTTTTCCCCATGCTGCCCTTGGTGGGTTTTGTAATAATAAATGTTGCTGCATTCGGATTTATCTTAGGATACTTATATTCTTGGATTGGAAATTGTTTAGGCTCATTTCTTTTGTTCTTATTGCTCAGAAAGGTCGGAGCAAGAAAAACGAATGAAAAAATAAGTAGGAGCAAGTATCGACATACCCTTGAAAAGGTAAAGAAAAAACAACTAAACGTGTTGTTTTTACTGTACTGCTTTCCTTTTACTCCATCTTTTCTGCTGAGCGGGGCTGCAGCATTGGCAAATATGAGGACGGAAATGTTTCTTGCAATACTGCTGCCATCAAAATTTGTAATGCTTTTATCCTTAGCTTTTATAGGCGAAAATGTAAGCTCATTCTTTGAAAATCCAGCAAGGTCAATATTCTTTATAATATTTATCCTTTTACTAAATCTTTTAGTTAAATACATGCTTGAAAAATATGAAGAGCGTCATAGAAAATAATACCTTATCCCTATTCTTTATATGCCATCAGCTCAGAAATTGTTTGTCCGGTATTTATTACTATATGCTTAATAGTATCAATATACTCCATAGTCATACGTGTAATGGGTCCTGACACACTTATTCCACCAATATACTTTCCGGAATAATCTTTTATACCTACAGCAATGCACCGTGCACCTAATTCACATTCTTCATCATCAAGAGCATAACCTTGGCCTTTTATCTTTTTCAACTCCTTTATAAGATCTTCCTTATTGGTAATGGTATTCGGTGTCAAAGCTGTTAATCCTTTTAATTCAATAAATTTATTTAGCTGTTCGGAGTCATAATTAAGCATCATTATTTTTCCTACTGCTGTTGAATGAAGAGGTGCGACCTTTCCTATACGCTGAGTAATTTTCAGCATTCCGTCGGGGCTGTCAATAACATCTAAATAAACCACCTCCATATCTTGTTCGATTGCCAGGCATACTGATTCCTTACACCTTTCTGATAGTTCAATTAAATAGGGGTGAGCAATGTTCCTTATGTTTATTTGAGAACTGACAAGACTTCCAATCAGTGCAAATTTCAGAGAAAGAGAATATTTTAAGGTAATGGGGTCTTGATTAGCATATCCGCTTGATACTAAAGTATTAACTAATCTTAAAACCGTGCTGGCCGGCATGTCAACTTTCAAAGCAATGTCCTGAAGCCTGAGCGCTTGTCTGCTTTCTGCCATTATCTCTATAATTTGAAGTGTTTTTTCTACAGATTGGTTTATTTTTGCTAATTTTCTTGGCATTTCACCCTCCGAAAATATATTGTAAACTAAATATTTTATATTATAACATGTTTTTAATATAAATACTAATATTAAATGCTATACTATTCATAGGTAAAAAGTATTCAAAAATTTAAATTATAGTTGACAAAAATCGTTTTAAGCTATATCATATAATCAATAAAGAAATTCAATTTCACTAAGTGAAATTGAATATAATAACTAATATTAGTTAATAAGGAGGTATTATGAAAAACAAAAAGTTAGTAATGATTCCCGGACCGACACCTACGGTAAGGACAATTAATGATCAGATGGGAAGAGAAACAGTTGCATTTGGAGACCCGGTATTTGTTAAGGATTTTAGCGAATTAATTGTCGACTTAAAACAAATGTGGAGAGTTGACGGCGAATGTTTTGTTGTAGCCGGCAGCGGTACAATGGCAATGGAAATGGCGGTTGCCAATGTTACAAAAAGAGATGATAATGTATTGATAGTATCCAACGGATTCTTTGGGGACAGATTTATTGATATTTGCACCAGGAAAGGTCTTAATGTAGATGTATTGTCTGCTGAATGGGGAGATGTTGTTTCTCCTGAAGCCATCGAAGAAAAATTGAAAGAGAAGAACTATGCGGCAATTACCGTAACTCATGTTGATACTTCAACGGGAGCTCGAGCACCAATTGAAAAGATCGGTGAAGTTTTAAAGAAATTCCCCGACACCATATACATAGTTGATGGGGTTGCAGCTTCAGCAGGAGAAAGAGAATATGTAGATGATATGAATATTGACGTATTGTTTACAGGCTCACAAAAAGCATTTGGAGTTGCACCGGGTCTTGCCATTGTATGGGCAGGACAGAAAGCACTTGCAAGGAGAAAGTCCTTGGGAACTATTCCTGAATACTATATTGACTTTGAAAAATGGATTCCGATAATGAATGACCCTTCAAAGTATTATGCAACTCCTGCAGTAAATATGATTTGGGCTCTTAAAGAATCAGTAAGACTAATAAAAGAAGAAGGATTAGAAGAAAGATATGACAGACATATAAAAGTGTCCAACGCTTTTAATGATTCTTTGGAAGCAATGGGATTTAAGGTTTTAGCTAAGAAAGAACACAGATGCTCAACTCTTTCAACCGTACTTTATCCTGAGGGCATTAATGATGCAGAATTCAGGAAGACCTTGGCTGAAGAAGGTGCTATGGTTGCAGGCGGACTTGCTGCATACGCGGGTAAAATGTTTAGGATAGGACACATGGGCAATATTGACGACCATACAGTTTATTCAGCAATAGCAGCTATTGAAAGAACATTGATTAGATTAGGACATAAGTACGAAAAAGGAATCGGACTTAAAACATTGCTTGAAAAAATATAAATTGCTTCTCCTATATATTATAAATTTTATTAGGCAGCTCAACCTATAGGCCGAGCTGCCTAATAATTTTGAATTGAAATTTTCGTTTTTTACGTGTATTTTTCACTAACATGTTGTATAATTAAATTACCAAATCAAATCATATAGAAAGGGTGAAGGGGAAAAAGAAGAATTTAGATAAAAAACTTAACCGGATGAAGCAAGGAGAATAATTAATGCTTAACTTTAAGAAAATTGAATTAAAAGATAAAGAATGGATAATACCCATTTTGAAAGAATCCGTTATTTCAGGATGTCATGAGAATTTTAGCAATTTATTTGCCTGGAGGGATATAAATAACACAAATGTGGTAAAAGTCAATGAATTTTTAGTTGCCAAACAAGAAATCGGCGATATAAAGGATGTATATCTTTATCCTATGGGAAAAGGAAATGTCAAACCCGTAATTGAAGAGATAATGGACTCAGTTAACCCCAAAAAATTAATTTTTGCAGGATTATCTTATGAAGAAATGAATGAACTAAATGAATTTTTTCCGGGTAAATTTATTTTCAAAGAATCAAGAAACGACTTTGATTATATTTATAAGATAGAAAAACTGTCAACCTTAAAAGGAAAGAAGCTTCACAGAAAAAGAAACCATATCAATGTTTTTAAAAGAAATTATCCTGTTTGGTCCTTTGAAACAATAACAGAAGAAAACAAAGCTGAATGCATTGAAATGAACAAGAAATGGTGTCTTGAATCAGGCTGTAAAGATGATAAAAGTCTCTTGGATGAAAACTGTGCAACAAAATATTTCTTTAAATATTTTAAGGAGCTAAAGCTTGAAGGCGGGTTAATCAGAGTAGAAGACGAAGTTGTAGCCTATACTATAGGTGAAGTTCTAAGTTCTGACACATATGTAATACATATTGAAAAAGCATTTAAGAATGTTCAGGGTGCATATCCTATGATAAACCAACAATTTGCCGCATGGGTTCAAGAAAAATATCCTAAAATAACTTACATAAACCGAGAAGAAGACATGGGAGTAGAAGGTCTAAGGAAAGCCAAACTTTCATATTATCCTGACAAGATGGCGGATAAATACCGTGCAGTGCTTAAATAAAAAAGAAATTATGCCTTACATACGTAAGGCATAATAAAATATTTATAAAAAACAAGGGGGAGAGGGAAGTTAATTAGTATTCACTATTAACTTACAACCATAGTTTACCCCAAAAAGCTTTAAGTAATCTTAAGATATAAATTTTTTTAAATTGTTTTTGGAGGTGGTTTAATTGTCGGATAACTTAAGTATTTCAAATGCAATGAAAATCAAGTTAAGTGATGAATTGCCGGAATATCCTGCTTTAAAAGAGAATGTAAGACGTGCTCCTAAAAGGGAAGTTTCTTTAAATGAAAGAGAAATAAAGTTAGCCTTGAAAAATGCATTAAGGTATGTGCCGGAAAGTCTGCATGAAAAATTAGCTCCCGAATTTTTGGATGAGCTTATGACTCGTGGCAGAATTTACGGTTACCGTTTTATGCCGAAAGAAAGAATTTACGGCAGGCCTATAGATGAATACAAGGGCAAATGCATAGAAGGCAAGGCCTTCCAAGTAATGATAGACAATAATTTATCCCATGAGGTTGCCCTCTACCCCTATGAATTAGTCACCTACGGGGAAACAGGACAGGTTTGCCAAAACTGGATGCAGTATCAGTTAATTAAGAAATATCTTGAAGAATTAACGGATGAGCAAACCTTGGCTGTCATGTCCGGTCATCCCTTGGGACTTTTCAAATCTCATAAATCCAGCCCCAGAGTTATTATATCAAACGGTTTAATGATCGGTATGTTTGACAATCCCCACGACTGGGCAAAAGCAACCGCAATGGGCTGTTCAAGCTACGGCCAGATGACTGCAGGCGGCTGGATGTATATAGGACCTCAGGGTATTGTTCACGGAACATTTAACACACTAATAAATGCAGGCAGAAAAGAATTAGGTATCCCTGATGATAAGGATTTGGCAGGACATTTATTCATGACCTCCGGACTGGGAGGGATGAGCGGCGCTCAGGCTAAGGCTGTTGAAATAGCCAACGGTGTTGGTATTATTGCGGAGGTTGACTACTCAAGAATTCAAACCAGATTAACACAAGGATGGGTTTCAACTGTTACCGATAATCTTGAGGAAGCCTTTGAAATTGCACGGGAATACTTGTATAAAAAACAAACAATTTCAATAGCTTACCACGGCAACATTGTAGATTTGTTGGAATATGCGGTGGATAACAATATTCACGTCGAGTTATTATCTGACCAGACTTCCTGTCATGTGCCCTATGACGGAGGTTATTGCCCCAAGGGGCTTACCTTTGAAGAAAGAACAGAATTATTAAACAGGGACAGAGAAAAGTTTGCCTCCATGGTTGATAAATCATTGGCTGACCATTTCAAAGCCGTAAAAACATTGGTTGACAGGGGCACATATTTCTTTGACTACGGAAATGCATTCATGAAGGCCGTTTTTGATGCGGGAGTTAAGGAAATTGCCAAAAATGGCACAGATACCAGCGAAGGCTTCATATTCCCTTCCTATGTTGAAGATATAATGGGACCCATGCTTTTTGATTACGGCTACGGGCCTTTCAGATGGGTTTGTCTAAGCGGAAAACCTGAAGACTTGCATAAAACTGACTTAGCCGCAATGTCAGTAATAGACCCCAATAGAAGAGGCCAGGACAGAGACAACTATATATGGATAAGAGATGCAGAAGAAAACAAGTTAGTTGTGGGAACTCAAGCAAGAATTCTTTATCAGGATGCCTTGGGAAGACGAGACATAGCTCTTAAATTCAATGACATGGTAAGAAAGGGAGAAATCGGTCCCGTCATGCTTGGAAGAGACCATCATGACACAGGGGGAACAGATTCACCCTTTAGAGAAACATCAAACATTTACGACGGCAGCAATGTTACCGCAGATATGGCTGTTCACTGCTTTGCAGGAAATGCAGCAAGAGGTATGTCCTTGGTTGCCCTTCACAACGGCGGGGGCGTAGGTATAGGCAAGGCAATTAACGGAGGCTTCGGCCTTGTACTTGATGGAAGCGAAAGAGTAGATAAAATTATTAATGCTTCCATTCCGTGGGACACCATGGTTGGAGTGTCCAGAAGAAGCTGGGCTAGAAATGAACATTCAATAGAAACAACAATTGAATACAACAAAAAATTTGAAGGTCAAGACCACATTACAATACCATTTGTGGCAAGTGATGAATTAATAGAAAAAACTTTAAAAAATTTCAATAATGACGGAGAATAAAATGGATAAAATTATAGAATGTGTGCCTAATTTCAGTGAAGGCAGAAATTTGGAAAAAATAGAAAAAATTTTGGATGTTTTCAGGGGCAAAAAAGGGGTAAAGCTTTTAGATTACTCAAGCGATGAAGACCACAACCGCACGGTGGTAACCCTTGTGGGAGAACCTGAGGAGCTTAAAGTAGTAATGCTTGATGCCATCGGCAAGGCAGTTGAGCTTATTGACTTGAATTACCACCAGGGACAGCATCCGCGAATGGGGGCCCTTGATGTCATTCCTTTCATACCTATAAGAAATGTTACTTTGGAGGAAGCAGACAAATTAGCCAAGGATCTGGCAAAGAAAGCAGCCGAAAAATACGCTCTGCCCTTTTTCCTCTATGAAAAGTCTGCATCTGCACCCCACAGAGAAAATCTATCTAATGTAAGAAAAGGGCAATTTGAAGGGATGAAGGAAAAAATGAAGGACCAGCTTTGGAAGCCTGACTTTGGTCCTGACACTATTCACCCCACAGCCGGGGTTACTGCAATAGGTGCAAGAATGCCTTTGATTGCTTACAATGTGAATTTATCAACCTCTGATATAGAAATTGCCAATAAAATAGCAAAACAGGTCAGACATTTAAGCGGAGGTTTTAGATATGTAAAGGGTATAGGTGTAGAATTACATGACAGAGGTCTTGTACAAGTCTCCATGAATTTAACCGACTACACTAAAACAAGCATCTACCGCGTATTTGAAACAATAAAAATGGAAGCGGCAAGATATGGAGTGAATGTTGTAGGAAGTGAAATTGTAGGCTTGGTTCCAATGCAGGCCCTGGTTGACACTGCAGACTACTACCTCCGACTGGAAAACTTCAAATACGACCAAGTTCTGGAAACCAGAATTTAAGTCCAGAGGGGACGGTTTTAGGTGGACATTTGATATAGAGCATCATTCTGAACACAGTGAGGAATATCAAAAGAGAGATCCTTCGCTTCGCTCAGGATGACAAGTGGGAGGAGGTAATTATGAGCAAATTAATTATAAAAAATGCGTCAGAGCTTGTAACATGCAAAGGAACAGCTCCAAAGCACGGCAAAGATATGTCCCATATAGGACTTATCAAAAACGGCTGCCTTGTAATTGAAAATGATGACATCATTGATGTTGGAAGTGACCAAATATTAAAAAATTATAATGAAGCGGAATACCAAATTATTGATGCTGCAAATAAGGCTGTATTGCCCGGCTTTATTGATTCTCACACCCATCTGATATTTGGAGGGTACCGGGCTGACGAATTTTCTTGGAGATTAAAGGGTGACAGCTACATGTCAATAATGGAGCGGGGAGGGGGAATAACAAGCACCGTAAGAGCCACAAGAAACACCTCCTTAGAAGAATTTATCAGCCTTGGACTAAAAAGACTTGACAAAATATTAGATATGGGTGTTACCACGGTTGAGGGAAAGAGCGGCTACGGGCTTGATTATGAAACAGAAATAAGACAGCTCCAAGCAATGAAAGAGTTAAACGAAATGCATCCTGTCGATATTGTGCCTACCTTTTTAGGTCCTCACAGCCTACTTCCCGAATATAAGGGAAAGGAAGATGAGTTTATTGAGCTGATGATTGATGTTCTTCTTAAGGTTACGGAAGAAAACTTAGCAGAATTTGCAGATATATTTTGTGAGAAGAAGGTATTTACAATAGAACAATCAAGAAAGTTCTTAACTGCAGCAAAGAAAGCAGGTCTTAAATTAAAAATTCATGCAGATGAAATGTATCAGTTGGGAGGAACAGAATTAGCCGTTGAATTAGGATGCACTTCCGCAGACCATTTACTCCAGGCTTCCGATGAAGGAATCAGGCAGCTGTCTCAGTCTAATACGGTTGCAACTCTGCTTCCCGGCACGGCATTTTGTCTTAAGGAAGAATATGCAAGGGCAAGATATATGATAGATTCAGGGTGTGCTGTTTCCTTGGCAACGGACTTTAATCCGGGAAGCTGCTTTACAAACTCAATTCCACTGATTATAGCTCTTGCAGCCCTTCATATGAATATGACAATTGAAGAAATTATTACGGCACTGACAATAAATGCAGCAGCAGCTCTAGGCAGAAGCGATAGGGTTGGAAGTATAGAAAAGGGTAAAAAAGCAGACATTATAATATTGGAGTATCCTTCAATATATTTTCTTCCATACCACGCTGCAGTAAATATTGTTGAAACCGTAATAAAAAACGGAAAAATAGTAAGGGGTTTGAAATGAAAAATATGACTATAAATGAATTTGCAAAAATTGTTGCTTCTGATTCTCCGGTACCCGGAGGAGGAAGCATTGCTGCCCTGTGCGGTGCTATTGGTGCGGCACTTTCCGAAATGGTTGCAAATCTAACTGTTACAAAGAAAAAGTATGCAGATTCCAAAGAAGAAATGACGGAAATAATAAATAAAGCATCTTTGCTTAGGGAGAAGCTGTTAAATTATATTGAAGAAGACAGCTCTGCATACAATATGGTTACGTTAGCATATAAATTACCAAAGGAAACCGAAGAAGAAAAAGCTTATCGCAGTGGTAAAATCCAAGAAGGCTTAAAAGTTGCCGCTTCTGTACCTCTAAAGGTTGCAGAAACAGCTTTTGAAATATTTCCTTTGGCGGAAGCTCTTGTACTAAGAGGCAACGCCAGCTCTGTTACCGATGCTCTGGTAGGTGCAATGATGGCAAGAACAGGTGTGCTGTCAGCTATATTGAATATCAGAATAAATTTAGATTCTATTAAGGACCAAGAGTTTATAAAAGACCTGAAAGAAAAAGCAGATGCACTTGAAGAAAAAACAATTATATATGAAAAGGAAATATTGGACTTATCGCCATTTAAATAATGCTAACAAATGAGGAAGGAGTCTCATGGAAAAACAAGGTATAGGAAAAATCGCACTGCTGCTTGCTATTACAAGCGGTGATGATGAAAAACTAAAAAGGTATTATGAAAATAAAAATTATCTAGTTTATAAAGGACAAGCAGGCTCCATGGATTCCAAAAAAATAATTGCTGCAATAGAGACTGCAGCATACAGAGAGAACATTATAGAAGAAAACTATCATGAGGAGCACGCTTTGTATCATGCAATAATCGAGGCTTTAAGCGGTTATTGCAGGGGTCAGGTAATGTTGGGCGAGGTTTTAAGAAGTGCCGGCTTGACTTTTACCATCGTGAAGGGTTCTTTGATTGACGGTGATGAACTTAGCGGTACTTGGATTGCTGTTGTTTTGTATGGTCAAATCGGGTCTCCCAGAAGAGGATTCGAGCATGAAGCAATCGGTATGGGGATTCAGCCCATCTAAAGTGTATCGTAAGAAAAGGCCTGAAATCAGGCCTCTTTTACTGATAATATTAAGCTCTAAACAACAATCATGCTGTCTTGAGAGTTTTTACTAACAGCCTACTTCGTCGAAGCACTCACTGAACAAAATAACCAATAATAAGAAGAAAAATAGTAAATTTGATCCGCCGGCTCCGGCTACTCTACCTCTATGAAAAAATCCCATAATTAACCTCCTTAAATTAATATGCTTAAGATATTATATGTCTGAAGGTTTCTTTAGTTACTGTGATTATTCCAAAAATTTTTTTAAGCGCTGATTAATTACATTAAAGTCAAGGTTTTGGAAAAAAGCATCTATATATACACTGCGATTTGTTCCAAAATCAATCATATAAGCGTGTTCATAAACATCCATTACAATTAAAGGCTCTGCATACAGCATTACACCGCAGTCATGGGAATCTTGACCATATATGTAATATTCATGGTTAAAACTGTCATAGCAAAACAAAACCCAGCCTCTCATACTCATGCCTATGCATTTAAATTTATCTCTGAAATTATTGTATGAACCGAAATTATCAATTATCACTCTTTCTATTGGACCTCGAATTCTATTGTTGTTTCCTGTTAAGTTTTCAAAATACAACTCATGAAGCTTTATGCTGTCAAAACAAAAGGTCTTTGATTTTTGCGCTGAACGAATTTCACTGTAGTTAGAGTTACACACATTAAATATACTCTCATTTTTCAAGTCCTTGTTAACCTCATTGATGCAATTGATGTAATTAATGTATAATTGATAATGTTCGCTTAATTGAACAGGCGAAAAATATCTCACATTTGAAAAGTTATAGTTTTTTGGCTCTATTTTTTTCATTTCAAAACCTCCATCTTATATTTCATTATATGAAGAGGAAAATGATTATATGAACTGAAAGTTTTCCTTTACCCCTATAGTTTAACTTGATATAATAAAGATGCCCTAACCCCATTTATTCATCTTTTAAATAACTGAGATTAACACTTAGAATTGTTATGACATATAGAAATTAGGTCAAAAGGAGATACCGATGAAGAAGATAATGATATTGGACGGCAACAGCTTGCTCTTCAGAGCATTTTATGCATTACCCCCCCTAAAAACAAGAAAAGGTCAATTTACAAATGCTGTATATGGTTTTTTGAGCATGTTGTATAAAATTATAGATACATATTCCCCTGAATACTTATGTGTTGCATTTGACCCTGAAAAACCTACATTCAGACACGAAAAATATAAGGATTACAAAGCAAACCGTCAAAAAGCACCCAATGAATTGGTTCAGCAGTTCCAGCTTATCAGGGATGTTCTTGATGTGCATAATATTAAGCGTGTTGAGCTTGAAGGCTTTGAAGCAGACGACATAGCAGGCACCTTTGCATGTGCAGCAAAGGAGCAGGGAGCAGAAGTCTACTTGGTCACCAGTGACAAGGATTACTTGCAGCTAATTGATGAAAATGTAAAGGTTGTTCTAACAAAAAAAGGTATTACCAATACAGTAGAAATGGATTTAAAGTCCATGGAGGAGGAATACGGGCTGACACCTGAACAGTTTATAGATTTAAAAGCTCTCATGGGAGATTCCTCTGACAATATACCCGGTGTATCGGGGGTAGGAGAAAAAACAGCCCTCAAGCTCATGCATGAGTATAAAAGCTTAGATAATATATATGAAAACATTGACAAGATTAAAGGAAAGCTTAAAGAAAAATTAGAAACAGATAAAATGCAGGCTTATATGAGTCAAACCTTAGCCCGAATCATTACAGACATTCCAATTGATTTTAATATCGAGGAATACAAAGTTCAAAAACCTGATATTAAGAACTTATCTGAGTTATATGATGATTTGGAATTTCGTCAGTTTAAAAAGCGTCTTGCGGAGGAGGCACCTGCTGATACTAGGGAACAAATATCCTTATTTGACACCGACAAAGCTGTAACCGTTGAAAATATAGATATAATTTATGTTGATTCAGATAAAAAGCTAAATGATATAGCAAAAATCAAAAAAGCAATCATTAAATTTTTATTTGACGGAGAAAGGGCCCTCTTAAGCAATGCACTTGCCTTAGGAATTTCAGACGGTGAAAATATATACTATATAGATTTTGAAAAAACAGACAAAAAAAAGGTCCTTGAAAGCTTGAAAGAAATATTCGAAAGCAGGGAAATTCCAATCTGGGGACATAATTTGAAAAATGAAATAATTTATTTGATGAAAAACAATATTCAAATAAACAATATAGAATTTGATTCGGAAATAGGCAAGTACCTTTTGAATCCTTCGGAAAGCTCCTATTCAATAGATAAGATTGCTTATGAATTTTTGAATCAGGAAATCCCTTCTGAAAATCAAATTTTAGGCACGGGAGTAAAAAGAAAAACATTCAAGGATATTGAACTTGAACAGAGAAAGGCGTATATTTTCAACTATTTAAACACAGTAAATAAAGTACAGAAGCAAATAGCCCAGGATATTGAAGAGCTTAAAATGACTTCTCTTTATAAAGAAATTGAGCTTCCCTTGATTGAAGTATTGGCTTACATGGAATTTGTGGGCTTTAAAGTGGACTTAAGGGTTCTTGATAAATTGGGACTTCATTTTCAGGAAAAAATCACTGAGCTTGAAAAGGACATATATGAACTTGCAGGTGAGACCTTCAACATTAATTCTCCAAAACAGCTTTCAGTTATCTTATTTGATAAATTAGGTCTGCCTATAATCAAGAAAACCAAGACCGGTATTTCAACGGATATTGAAGTCCTTGAAAGACTGAGCTCAGAGCATGCAATTGTCCAAAAAATTATTGAATACAGGTCAATGGTTAAATTAAATTCAACCTATGTGGAAGGATTGAAAAACGAAATAAACAAGGATACGGGCAGGGTACATTCCATATTTAATCAAACAATTGCGTCAACAGGAAGGATATCAAGCACCGAGCCTAATCTTCAGAATATTCCAACCCGAACGGAAGAAGGAAGGGAGCTCAGGAGGGCATTTGTAGCGGAGGATGATTACATACTGTGCGATGCAGACTACTCTCAAATTGAACTTAGGGTACTATCCCACTTGGCAGATGAGCAAAATTTAATAGATGCTTTTGCCCAGGGCTTAGATATTCATGCAAAGACAGCTTCACAAGTTTTCCATGTAAAGCTGTCAGATGTAACCTCAGAGATGAGAGGCAGAGCCAAAGCCGTAAATTTTGGAATCGTGTACGGTATCAGCGATTACGGACTAAGCAGGGATTTAAAAATTCCAAGAAAGGAAGCAAAAAAATATATAGATAATTACATGAAGTACTATTCAAATATTGAAAAATACATGAAGGATATTGTAGAGCAGGGCAAAAAGGACGGCTATGTGACTACATATTTTGGCAGGAGAAGATACATTCCCGAGCTTTCATCCCGTAATTTCAACATCCGCTCCTTTGGAGAAAGAATTGCCTTAAACACTCCCGTCCAGGGAACAGCTGCGGATATTATTAAGGCAGCCATGGTCGGTGTTTATAAGAGATTGAAGAATAATAAAATGAAGTCAAGACTTATACTTCAGGTTCATGACGAACTTATTGTCGAAGCACATAAAGATGAGTTAGACCAAGTAAAGACAATCCTCACAGAAGAAATGGAAAATGTGATTGTTAATTTTAAGGTTCGCTTAAAATCTGACATTAATACAGGGAGCAGCTGGTATGATGCAAAATAGACCTAAGGTCATAGTAATTACCGGAGGTATAGGAACAGGAAAATCCACTGCAGTTGAGATTATTAAGGAGTTTGGCTTTACTGTTCTTGATTCGGATAAAATCGTTCATGAAGGTTACAATATTGGAAGTGAACTCTATTACAAAATAATAAACCATTTCGGAGAAAAAATACTAAGTAAGGATAGAATAGACAGACATAAGCTGGGTAAAATCGTTTTCAACAATGAAGATAAGCTGCATGAACTCAATAATTTAGTGCACGGCTACGTATATGGCAAATTAGAAGAAGGTATTAAAAAAAGTTCTGAAAAGGCAATATTTCTTGACATACCGCTGATATTGGAAACCAAAGATATACATGAGCCCATATATGATGAAATATGGCTGATATATGTTTCCGAGGAAATTCAAAAGAAAAGACTCACTGAAAGAGCCATCAGAGAAGGCAAAAAACCTGAAGAGGTATTAAAAATTATTGACAAACAAATACCTATTAAAGAAAAAGTATTTATGGTCGATGTAGTAATAAATAATGAAGGAACAGTTGAAGAGCTTAAGGAAAAAATACGAAGTCTCCTTGAAATAAAAAGTAAGGGATGGTGAATTATGGCCAGAAGAAAAAGAGTGTACAGCAGGAGAAGAAGAATTAACTACGGAAGAGTGGCACTTTTAATAGCATTACTTCTTGTTATCGTATTGCTTGTTGTGAATGTTTTCAGTAAAAACAGATATGTTTCCCATATTGAGGAAGCATTGGAGCAGGAATTAACTTTAATGACCGGCTCAATCAGCACCGTTTCCAAAGTTGATGCAACAATTTATGAAAATGACGGAATTAAGTACACTAATCAGCATGAAAACATAAAAAGACTTATGACCTACAACAGCAGTTTGTCGGAGGACATGGACAAGGTCAATGATGTGAAAACCTTGCTTGAAAATCTGCCCAACGCTGAAAAAACAGAAGCAATTGCTGAACTTTCCCCCAAGGATGACGGCTATTACTGGATAGAAGCAGATATTTTTACAAAAGACAGGGTATTGATTTTCAGAGTAGAAAATGAGTACAATTTCGATTTGTATTATGATATGGAAAATGAAGCTATATACGTAAAAGAAAAATATTACGATGAATTCAGCCAAAAATATAATAAAGTCAAATTTCAAGGCTACAAAGCTACCGACGAATTTATCGACACCCTGAATAATATTTTAAAGTGAGCCCTTAACAGTAGACAAATTATCACATTCCCTTATTACATTAAGGGAATTATTTTATTATAAAAATATTTAAAAAGTACTTGACCTGTCGTAGTAAATATGCTACTATTACCACGACAGACGTAGTAACGACAGGCGTAGTAAAATATCAGAAAGCGGTGAACATATGATAAGCAGCGATGTTATTCGAGGATATAATGATACTATGATATTGTATCTTTTGCTTAATGAGCCATCTTATGGTTACGAGATATCTAAAAGAATAAGAGAATCAACCGACGAAAAATATATTATTAAGGAAACAACCCTCTACTCGGCATTTAAGAGAATGGAATCAAACGGCTACATAGAATCATTCTCAGGAGATGAAAGCTATGGGAAACCGAGGACATATTACAAAATAACTGAAGCAGGCAAAAGCTACTATAAAGAAAAATGCGAGGAATGGGAATTGACCAAGGAAGTAATTGAAAAATTTATCTTGAAGGAGAATGATAATGAATATAATTAAAAATTATCTTGACAATATGTTTTTAGGATTACCGGAAACTGAAGATGTAAAAAGAGCAAAAAAAGAACTGTTAGCAATGATGGAAGATAAATATAACGAGCTGAAAAACAGCGGTAAAACAGAAAATGAAGCCATCGGAATAGTAATATCAGAATTTGGAAACTTGGATGAGTTAGCTGAAACCTTGGGTATTAAGCAAGCTTTGGAAAACAAGTCGGATATCATCCATGTTACTTACGAAGAAGCAGAAAAATATATAGAGGATTCAAAAAATATTGCACCAAAAACAGCATTGGGAGTATTCCTATGCATAATGTCTCCAACACTATTGCTGCTGCTTTTAGGACTAAGAGAATTAGATGCACTGCAAATTAAGGAGGACCGGTTGATAGCAGCAGGTCTGACAGCTTTGATTGCTTTGGTAGCTGCAGGTGTTTCATATTTTATAAGATATTCGAGTATATTAGACAAATATGAATACCTACAGAAAAGTGTTTTCGAATTAGATTACAGCACAGAACAAGCGGTCCGCAGCGCTATGGCACAGGATGAGCATTCTTACAAATCAGCTGTAAACACCTCCGTGATATTGTATATTTTAAGCATATTGCCCATTTTTCTAATATCATTACTGCTTGATATTGATGGAGCATCTACAATATCCGTAGCTGTCACCTTAACAATTGTTGCTTATGCAACTTATAACTTAATCAACAAAGGCGGTATCAACAATGCATGCCAGGTGCTCTTACAGCAAGGTGATTATTCTATAAAAACCAAATCAAATAAAACATTACAAACTATTTCTAAGGTGTATTGGTTAGTAATTGTAGCTGTTTATTTAACATATAGCTTCATTACACAAAAATGGGGAATATCCTGGATTATATGGCCTATTGCGGGAATATTGTATGTAATAATAAAAACAGTAGCAGAAGAAAAACAATAAGCCCAGAGGGGACGGTTCTCAGCGGTCATTTTTCCCGTCCCCTTAGGTTTTACTCAAACAAATAAAGCAGATCTCCATATCCTCTCTCTTTCATTTCCTCTAAAGGAATGAATTCCAATGAAGCGCTGTTGATGCAGTATCTTAATCCCCCGGATTCTTTGGGACCGTCATTGAAAACATGCCCTAAATGTGAATCACTGTTTGCTGTTCTCACCTCTGTTCTTATCATACCGAAACTTAAATCGCTTTTCTCTTCAATAACTTTCTCATCAATGGGTTTTGAAAAGCTGGGCCATCCGCATCCTGATTCAAATTTGTCCTTAGATGTAAACAGAGGCTCTCCGGAAGTAATATCCACATATATGCCCTCTTCGAAATTATCATAATATTCATTATCAAAAGGCGGTTCCGTAGCATTGTTTTGAGTAACATTATACTGCATTTCCGTCAGGGTCCTCTCTAATTCCTTCTTTGATTTTACCTTGTACTTGGTGTTCTTTTGAGCTTCTTCCAATTCGTAAAACTCTGCCTCACCAATATGGCAGTAACCGGCGGGATTTTTGTCCAAATACTTTTGATGATATTCTTCTGCAGCATAATAATTTTGCAGCTCCATAACCTCAACAGCCAAGGGCTCCTTATATTCCTTCTGCAATTCATCCAATGATGCTTTAATTACTGCTTCATCCTCTTTGTCAACATAATAAACACCTGTACGATATTGAGTTCCTATATCATAGCCTTGTCTGTTTACAGCAACAGGATCAATTGCCCTATAAAACAGTTTCAGTAAATTTTTCAATTCAATTTTCTCCGGGTCATACACAACTTTAACTGTCTCCGCGTGACCGGTGTTTTTTCTGCAAACATCCTCATAAGAGGGGTTTTCGGTATTTCCGTTTGCATACCCAACCTCGGTTTCTATAACTCCATTAATTAAACCTAAATATTTTTCAGTTCCCCAGAAACATCCTCCTGCAAGGTATATCAATTTATTTCCGTTTAACTCTTTATTCATCAAATCACCATCCTTCTTTATCAAACTAACATTCTCATTTGCCAATGTATTATTTAATTCACTGTCTGTATTATTATCACATGCAAATAAAAAAATTACCAATACTAATATTATAAACAATAAAATTAGCTTCTTATTCATATTACCCCCATATTCTTTATTCAAACCAAAAATGATAATAAGATTGTATTAGATGTTGTTTGGGTATATAATTAATAATAAATTTGGAAATTTTATGAATTAATTTAATTGCCAAGGAGGAAATAGTATATGTACGGTATAAAAATTAAAAGAGTATATGCAGACTCCTCTGATGATGACGGATATAGAATATTAGTAGACCGCCTTTGGCCGAGGGGAATCAGCAAAGAAAAGACCTGCCTGAACACCTTCTAAAATCAAAAATTCAAAATGCTTCCTGTCATCATGTAGGGGAACTCCCCATTCCTCATCATGGTATTTAATATACAATTCATTACCTAAACACCAGGGACATCTATTCATGATTACCTCCCACTATTGGACTTGTAAATAAAGTATAGCAAGTTTATTAACTTTTGTCATCAGTTTAGACACCACAAAAATAATTTTAAAAAAAATATTGACAAACCATAAATATTGTGATACTTTGTTAACGAACAGTGTTCACGAAAAGAACAACGTTCTGACAAGGAGGATATATGGTTACCAGAAGAGAAAAAGAAATTGAGGCCATGAGGGAATTAATCATTGCTACAGCTAAGGAAATAATAGCAAAAGAAGGCCTCGACAATTTG
>JAAYPY010000212.1 GCA_012519555.1 Tissierellia bacterium
AAAAACGTGTTAATTGACACTGTATGGGAGCCATTTTCAAAAGAATTTGTCAAGAACTTAAAAAAGGGAATTGATTTAAAAGAAATTGACTACATAATAGTGAACCACTCAGAAATTGACCACTCGGGCGCCTTAGCCGATTTAATGAAGGAAATTCCCAATACCCCCATTTATTGTACCAAAAATGGAGCTAAAATAATTAAAGGACATCACCATAAGGATTGGAATTTTGTTGAGGTTAAAACAGGAGATACCTTGGATATAGGCAAAAATAAGCTGGTATTTGTCGAAGCAAGAATGCTTCATTGGCCGGATTCAATGATGACATACATGTCAGGAGAAAATATTCTATTCAGCAACGATGCCTTTGGTCAACATTATGCTTCGGAGTTAATGTATAATGATTTGGTGGATAAGGAAGAGCTGTATAATGAGGCATTAAAATATTATGCCAACATCTTAACTCCTTTCAGCAAATTTGTCGTAAGCAAGATCGAAGAAGTCGTTGCTTTAAACATACCAATAGATATGATTTGCCCCAGTCATGGAGTAATTTGGAGAGAAAATCCTCTGCAAATTATAACTCAGTATATGGAGTGGGCAAAAAGTTACCATGAAAACCAAATCACAATTGTTTATGACACCATGTGGAACGGTACAAGAAGAATGGCTGAAGCAATTGCTGAAGGTATAAAATCAAAGGACAAGGATGTTGATGTTAAACTGTTTAATTGTGCAAAAAGAGATAAGAACGACATAATTACGGAAGTCTTCAAGTCAAAAATGGTTCTTGTAGGTTCATCTACAATCAATAACGGTATTCTTACAGCTGTTGCAGGAGTTTTGGAAATGATGAAAGGATTGAAATTTACAAACAAAAAAGCTGCAGCCTTCGGAAGTTACGGCTGGAGCGGTGAATCCGTAAAAATTATTACCGAGCAGCTGAAAGAAGCCAAGTTTGATCTTGTTAATGAGGGTATAAAGGAGCTTTGGAACCCGGATGAAGAAGCTTTGGAAAGATGCAGAGAATTCGGAAGGAACTTAATGTAAAGGGTTAGTGTTATAAGGTATGGGGACACACCGTAAAGTGTCCCCAATACTTCCCCAACATTTATTGTATATCTCTTAAGCTTTCAATATCAGTAATTATAATTTTCCTCTGTCCTTCAAGCCTTATAAGGCCTTCATCCTGCAAAAGAGAAAGTTTGCGGCTGAGAGTTTCTTTAGTTGTTCCAAGCATTGAAGATAAAACACTTTTGCTTATGGCAAGGTTTATTACATATTCCTTGTTCTTGCTTTTAATATTATTTTTTTCTATTTCCGAAACTAAGTAATTGGCAATCCTTTGCTCTACTTCCCTAAGGCCTATCTGCTCTATGATCTCTTCTGATTGTTGAATTCTTTCTGTGTATTTTTCCAGAAATTTCAGTGCAATTTCCGGTCTTTGCATAATAATTTCATGGATTTTTTCTTTTTTTATTATACAAATTTCAGTTTTTTCCATAGCTTCAGCAAAATTAGTTAAGAGGGAATCTTTAAAGAGGGCTAATTCACCGGCGAAATCTCCCACTTCAAGGATTTTTAGTATTTGTTCCTTGCCCATGGCAGAAATTTTGGATAATTTAACTCTTCCTTTATTAACGACAAACAAGTAGTCAAAACGATCCCCCGGGCTGAATATTATATCGCCTTTTCCATAAGTCTTATGATTGGATGATTCCATAATGCTTTGTTTTATTTCAGAGGGCAAGTCCACAAATAAAGGAACATTATCTATGCAATAACCATGGCTGCAGTGGTGGCTGCCGCAAGAACATTTTTCCATGTACTCCTCCTCTTATACTTAATACAGATTAATCATATCAGTTTAGATAAGAATATTCAATAAAAAGGTCATCCTGACAATAAGGAAGCATAATGTCAAAATTTTTCATAGCTATAAAATCAAGTTGTCATATCTATCGATATTTCTCATCTAATTTGTTCAGTAAATCCAAATAATACTTTTGTGTTCCTTTTTCTTCCGCTGCTTTTTCAAATTCTTCCGACTTGGTATTAATATCGTCCATAATTTCTTTTGAAAGATTTTTTGCTCCAAAACTATATACGGCGTTGTTTTCTTTTGCAATATGTCTTTCCAATAAATTAGTATATCCTATTGCATTGCTAATTAGATCAAGCTTGCTTTCTTCATCGCCATTTTTGACTCGTTTCAAAGCTTCAGTTAATTCACTCATATAAAATCTGCCGTAATCATGCTCTACCAACATCCCGTGAGTTATTAAGTTTTCAGCAAGCTTACCTAAATTTAGCTGCATTTCTTTAAAAAGAAATTTTTCTTCCTTTCCATGGTGGTGGGAATCAGCATAGCCCTAGATAAAATCAATCATATTGTAGAAATCTTCGTAATTTATCGCTTGACCTTTTAATACTCCAAAGCATGCCTTTCTTACAACCTTTAACATACGCAGTATATTGTCGTGTTCCTTAACCATTATTTCAATACTGTTCATTACTCACTTCAACTCCTTTCAAGGAAGACCTCCCTCTATAAAGGTCCCCCTATTTATTAATTCTGCTTGTTTCTTCATCTAATTTTTCATACTTAGCATTAGTTTCGCTTAAAAGCCCTTTTATAAATTCATCTCTCAAGCTGTAATAATCCTTAATATTTCCATCAAACTCTTCCCAGTATTGCCGATGTAGGCATATATTTCTTTTCCAGATAATTTCATTTTCTTTGCTTGAGATAACTGAATTAGCTCTGTCGCAAGGCATCCCGTCCAAAAGGGTGTTGTTTATTCCCTTATATATTTCTTCTAAACTTGAATTCTTATCAAGTGTTGAAATCTCTGCACCCTTGCTTTCAAAAATATCCTTTATAACACAAAAAATATTTGGATTAGTCTTAATCAGTTGTGTCACGCAATATGCAAGCTTTCTTTCAACCTGTGCAACCCTTTCCTGAAGCCATCCGTGAATGTTTGTAGCATCTATTACTTCTCTTAGGGGCTTTAACTCTCCGTCGCCAAACTCATTATATAAATCACTTCTCATATTATTGTTGTTTTTTTCTGCGTAATCTAATATTTCTTCAACTATTTCGTTTTGAATTTTAATTTTATCGTATAACCAAAAATGTATGGGGCCTAAAAATGCACTCATATTCTTTCCTCCTGTCATAAGATGAGGACACATATAATGTCCTCAAATTGTCTTTTTAGAAGAGAGCATGAAGCATGCTCTCTTCTAATATATTTATTCTGCTGAGCTTAAATAAGCATTTAATTTCTTAACAAGCTCATCTGCATTGAAACCATGTACCAAGGCTGCATCTTCAACTGATTCCCTTTGTGATGACGGACATCCTAAGCAGTGCATACCTGCTTCCATCAATATTCCTGCCAAACCGGGATCTATTTGTAGAACTTCACCTATATACATGTCCTTTGTTACTTCTTTTGCCATACTTACCTCCTCTATTCCTATCATTTCCTAATCAGGGCATCTTATCCCAAAAAGATTTTCAAGTCGTCTTCTACCGTACCGATTCCGGATATTCCAAAGTTTTCTACCAATACATTTGCAACATTAGGCGAAAGAAATGCAGGTAGTGTGGGTCCTAAGTGAATATTCTTTACTCCCAAATATAGAAGCGCCAATAGTACTATAACTGCTTTTTGCTCATACCATGCAATGTTAAATGCCAAAGGCAAATCATTTATATCCTCTAATTTAAACACTTCTTTTAGTTTTAGAGCAATTAATGCAAGTGAATATGAGTCATTGCACTGTCCTGCGTCAAGAACCCTCGGAATTCCGCCTATATCTCCCAAATTTAGCTTATTGTATTTATATTTTGCACAACCTGCCGTTAAAATAATCGTATCTTCAGGCAAGGCTTTTGCAAATTCAGTGTAATAATTTCTTGACTTAGCCCTTCCGTCGCATCCTGCCATTACAAAGAATTTTTTGATTGCTCCTGACTTAACAGCTTCTACAACCTTGTCAGCTAAGGCAAATACTTGCTCATGTGCAAACCCGCCCACGATTTCACCTGTTTCGATTTCTGTTGGCGGCTGGCATTTTTTAGCTAATTCCACTATTTCAGAGAAATCTTTTTCTGAACCGCTAGTTCCCGGGATGTGTTTGCAACCTGGATAGCCTGCTGAACCTGTTGTAAACAACCTATCTTTATAGCTGTCTTTTGGAGGAACTATACAGTTTGTAGTCATTAAAATCGGTCCCTTGAATAATTCAAATTCTTCTTTTTGTTTCCACCAAGCATTTCCATAATTGCCGACTAAGTGTTTATACTTTTTTAAATGCGGGTAATAGTGAGCCGGAAGCATTTCTGAGTGAGTGTATATATCCACTCCTGTGCCTTCGGTTTGTTTTAACAATTGCTCCAAGTCACCTAAATCATGGCCTGAAATTAGAATTCCCGGATTTTTTCCTACTCCGATATTAACCTTTGTAATTTCAGGATTTCCGTAAGTGCTAGTATTTGCTTTATCCAACAGTGCCATTCCGCTTACCCCGAATTTCCCTGTTTCCAATGTTAAGGCTACCAAATCATCAACTGTCAATGAATCATTAAGTAACTTAGCTAAGGTGCTTTGCATGAATACATTTATTTCTTTGTCATCATAACCTAGCACATTTGCATGTTTCATATATGCTGCCATACCTTTTAAACCGTATGTGATAAGCTCTCTTAAACTTCTTATATCTTCATTGGCTGTGGATAATACTCCAACTACTGCAGACTTTGCCTTTTCTTCAAATTCATTTCTATCGGCTGTCCACAAAGCTGCTTCCGACAAGCCTTCCTCACTTGATAATTCAGATATTAAATCGGATTTTACTTTTAAAGTCATTGCAATTCTGTCATTGAAAACATCATTGTCAAAGTTTGCATTTGTAATAGTTGTAAATAAATTTAAAGTGATTAAATGATCGACATCTGCCGATACTTCTTTTCCTTCATTCCTTAATTTAGTGGTAACTTCTGACAAACCCTTTGATACATAGATTAATAAGTCCTGTAAACCTGCAGTATCCGGTTTTTTTCCGCATACTCCTGCTTTAGTGCAGCCTTTATTGCCTGCTGCTTCCTGGCATTGATAGCAGAACATCAAATTTTCCTGTGTAATCATATTTTTCCCCTTTCGACTATTGTTTTACCTTTGTTTGATACAATCATAATGCATTTTAAAAGTAATTTCCGTAACATTTGTTACAGATTTAAAAAGCAAAATAATTTTATTATCACACCTTTTATACCCCTCCTTGTCTTTTTATAAACAATTAAATGAGTCAAGAAGTAATAAAAAATAATGTATTGATAATATTAATAATGTAGCGTATCATATTTAGAGGGACAGGGTATGATAATATCAAATTAAACGACGATAAAGGAGCTAGTATGGACTTTAAATATGAAAAAAACAGAATTTATTTAGAAAACGAAGAAGGAGAATGCATTGCTGAGGTAACTTTTCCCCAAATATCAAAAAATGAAGTTAATATAAATCATACTTTTGTAGACCGCTCACTGAGAGGTCAAGGTATTGCCGATAAATTAGTTAAAGAATTGGCTGTTCATTTGAGGAGAAAGAAAATAAAAGCAGTATCAACATGCTCTTATGCAATAGAATGGTTTGAAAAACATCCGGAGTTTAAAGATGTTTGCAGATAAAATTATAAAAATACTCTTTACAATTATATAAATTTATGTTAATGTATTTAAAATGAAAAATGCAATGATAAGGAATAGTAGGTATACAAGTTTTTTACAGAGAGTGCATGGCAGGTGTAAATGCATAAAAACCTATATTGAACACACCTTTGAGCAAATGGATGAAATTTTAGTAGTCTTATTCGGAAATGCCACCGTTACAGGGCAAAAGTATGATAGTACTTAATGAGGCTGATATTGCGAAGTATCAGCGAAATGAGGTGGAACCACGTGATTTGCTCTCGTCCTCTAGGAAATCCCTAGGACGAGAGTTTTTTATATTAAAGGAGGAAGAGAAATGAAAAAAAGTGTATTGAAAACAATTAAATTTGCAGCATTATTAATTTTAATTGCATTAATGGCAGCAGGATGTGCCAAAGAACAAGCGGAAACGGAAGAGTTGATTATGGGTCTTGATGATACCTTTGCACCCATGGGATTCAGAGATGAAGATGGGAATTTGGTAGGATTTGATGTGGACTTAGCTGACGAGGTTTCAAAAAGAATTGGAGTGACAATTAAATTCCAACCAATAGACTGGTCTATGAAGGAAACCGAATTAAATGCAGGAAATATTGATTTAATTTGGAACGGCTATACAATCACACCCGAAAGACAGGAAAAGGTGGCATTTACAAAACCATATCTGGAAAACAGCCAAATAATCGTAACCTTGGCTGACTCAGATATTAATACAAAGGCTGACTTAGCAGGTAAAAATGTTACCGTTCAAGCTGAATCAAGCGCATTGGATGCAATAAATTCCGAGCCTGAGGTTGCTGCCAGCTTTGCTAGTTTAGTCGAGTTTTCTACAAACAACGAAGCCTTCAGCGACTTAGAATCGGGACGTTCAGACGCCTTAGTCGTGGATGAAGTTAATGCCAGATATTACATGAAGCAGGTTGGCGAGGAAAAATACAAGGTATTAGAGGAAGACTTTGGTGATGAAGAATATGGCATTGGATTAAGAAAAGAAGATACGGAATTATTGAAAAAAATAAATGATGCAATGGACGAAATGAAAAAGGACGGAACCTATGATGCTATTTATGCAAAATGGTTTGCTGAGAATTAAAGGAATGTGATATGGAAGCAAAAGTATTGAGAATGCTTGTACCGATGGCATTGGAGGGATTGAGGGTAACCTTGGGAGTATTTGCGGTTACATTGATTTTGTCCCTTCCTTTAGCCATAGTAGTTGCAAAGCTTAGAATGTCTAAGAACAAAATAATTTCAAAAATCACGGGAACATATATCTATATAATGCGGGGCACACCATTATTACTGCAGCTTATGTTCATATTCTTCGGATTTTACCGCGTGCCCTACATCGGATATCCCTTTAGCAGAGAACAGGCTATTGTCATTGCTTTTGTCCTAAACTATACTGCATACTTTGCAGAGATATTCAGAGGAGGAATCAATTCCATTGATGTTGGTCAGCACGAAGCATCCCTGGTCCTTGGCTTAAGCAAAACCCATACATTTATGAAAATTATTCTTCCTCAGGTCATAAAAAATGTTATGCCCTCAATAGGCAATGAAGTGATTACATTGGTTAAGGATACATCCTTGGTATATATTTTAGGCTCAAGTGATATTTTAAAGGCTGCAAGGTCCGTATCCAATGTTTATGCAGCTTTCAGCCCCTACATTTATATAGGGATTGTATACATGGTAATAATTGCAATTTTGACAAGAGTATTGGATAAAATCGAAAATAGGTATGATTACTACAGATAGGAGGTTCTTATGGTTTTATCGGTAGAAAATTTAAGCAAAAGCTTCGGCGAAAATAGGGTCTTTCATGATATCTCCTTTTCTGTAAACAAGGGGGAAATTGTATGTATACGAGGCAAATCAGGAGAAGGCAAAACAACCCTCTTAAGATGCCTCACATCGCTTGAAACCCCTGACAGGGGCTCAATTAAAATTAATAATGTGTATTTATGCAGGGAAGAAAACAAGATAATTAAATATGCTCAAAAAAGTGAATTGCAGGCAATACGTCAAGAAATCGGCCTGGTATTTCAAAGTTTTAACTTGTTTCCCCATATGAGTGTAATGGAAAATCTGATGGAAGCACCGCTTTTTCTAAAGAATGATTCCTATGATAATATTAAAAAGCGAGCTGAAGAACTTTTAAAAGGTCTTGAGTTGGAAGGAAAAGAAAACTCTTATCCCTTTCAGCTGTCAGGAGGTCAGCAGCAGCGAGTAGCAATAGCAAGAGCCTGTATGCTGAACCCTTCGGTATTGTGCTTTGATGAACCTACATCAGCCTTAGATGAAGAAACAAGAGGTCAAATATCGAAAATAATCAGGTATTTGGCTTCAGAAGGCATTGCAATAATTATTGTCACCCATGATAATGCATTTGCAGATGAAATAGCCCATCGAATAATTACAATGAAAGATGGAAAAATTACTATAGAAGAACAATAAGAAGGTACCCTGCCCAAAAAAGCTCTATTAAATTGTTGCTTAAATTATGAAATAAATATAACAAAATGTTATAAAATATATATTGTATTCTATGCTCATATATTGTATAATATCTTTTGAAAACGTTTTGATTTAAAGCGTTTCCAACTATAATACTTAATATAAATGTTTAAGTATTGAAAACAATTTGAATGGAGGGATACATTGGAAACAATAATCAAGATCAACAGCGCTGTT
>JAAYPY010000213.1 GCA_012519555.1 Tissierellia bacterium
TAAGCCTGCAAACGGTGGCGAAGAGTGCGTATATCAGTGAGCGTGGATTTTACGATGGGCGCCTCCTATCGGATGCTTTTGTTTACTCGCTCGCGTATAATATCATTGCGTTGTTACTTTCATGCAGGCTTGCTTTCATTAAAAAATGGATGGGTGTTGTCCTGATTTTTTTGTGCCTTCTCAGCTCTGTCCTACCTGTGAGGGGAATCATTAAACAGAAAAACGGAAGTCTTTTGATTGAGCGTCTCCCGCACGTGTTCAGAAATAATTCGTATGATCTGAAGGTGTATTTAAGAGAACACGGGGAGTTCCCCAAAGAAATGATTGAATTTCTTGCCGGAAAAGGAGAGGCCGTCATTGAATATCGTTTAACTGGAGGCACAGGCGTCACAAACATCGTTCAGGAATTTGACGGCTCCGGCGGCTGGGTCTATAATCCGGCACAGGGAATCTTCGGGCTTAATGTAAAGGGAATGGAACAATACACAACAAATTTAACTTCATACCTTGAAGAGGTACAGAAGAAAACTGAAAAGGGAGCGTTAGAAGAGTAATATAATTTGCATGAGTGGGTTATGATAGTTTGTGAAAGGAGAGTCAACAATACCTAAACGTATGGTGTCCCGGGGAAGCGAACCTCTGCTGATGAGAGTCGGTTTCTCTTCCAGGGCGGTCTCTCTAGGCTATACAATGGAACAAATCCAACGTTTTCTATGGGTTCATTCAGCTCTTTTTTTATAAAGCACTATTATCACAATCAGTACACTAGAATTCAACTCATTATAAAAATACCCTTAGGACTTTAAGGCAGTCCTCATGTGGGGTGTGTGCTGTCTGCCTTTTAGGAGGTTAAGCTCAAGTCTTTATATTTCTCTCATAAATGCTCGTTGGGCATTTTCTCTACTTTATCCCATTCCAACCTTCCCCGTTTTAGGGGCATATGCTTTTGAGACAATGTGTGATAGAACCATGATCTCTTTTTGAAAAATTGTGAGATCAATGATTTCTAATAACTTGTTCCATTTCAGATTCTTGTAATTCAACCGGTTGTTTTCTCAGTTGGTCACACATATAAAGAAACATGTAAAAGACTAAGCGGTATCCAGGGATATTGGAAAGTCCGTATTTAAATTAAAAATAATCAATTAAGAAAAACACTTGACAAATGAAGAAAACTCTATATAATTCGAACATGACTTAGGGGAAGTCATTTAGAAAAAAATAATATGTGTAGATTTTAAAATATGAAAGAAAAAGAAGAAGTACTTACTAAGATTATTTATGCTGATGATGTAACAGTAAATAGAATTTTAAATATTCTAAATAATAAAAATTTTATCCAAAATCAGGAACAGTCTGAAAAGTATATGACAATGAAAGAAGTTGAAAGCTTTACTAAAATAGGTAGAAGTACTATTTTAAGAGCTTGTGGAAATGGAAAAATACATAAATATCAACATAATGGATTTAATAGTAAAATGCTATTTAAATATTCTGAGATCCAAAATTGGATAAATGGAAATTAGAAATTAAAATAAAATATATAATTAAATTTGCAAAATACAAATTAAAATTTCTTACTGTAAAATATAAAAAATAAATTTGTATTTTTATTAAACAAAAATATAGTTATTAATAATGTTCGTAAAATTTAACTGAATTGAAAGTAAGGTTGAAACTTGTAGTAGCATATTATGAATGCCAAACATGAGGTACAAGAATAAATTCAGTGATTGAAAGGAAGCCAAAATGGGCA
>JAAYPY010000044.1 GCA_012519555.1 Tissierellia bacterium
AGATAAAATAAGTCTAGCAATAATTTTGAAATCTAAGAAAAAAGGAGGTCTTTATGGACAAGAAGTGGGTTTACTTATTTAAAGAAGGGAGTGCTTCTCAAAAAAGCTTATTAGGAGGGAAAGGCTCAAATTTAGCAGAAATGACTAATATTGGAATGCCTGTACCTCAAGGATTTATAGTTACCACTGAGGCTTGCACTGAATTTTATAATCAAGGCGAAAAATTAACAGATGAAATAATCAGCCAAATAAGAACTAATTTATCTATATTAGAGCAGCAGACAGAGAAGAAATTTGGTGATGCTGAGAATCCTCTATTGGTATCGGTAAGATCAGGAGCCAAGTTTTCAATGCCGGGAATGATGGACACAATCTTAAACCTTGGTTTAAATAATGACACCGTTGAAGGTATTGCAAGAAAAACAGGAAATACACGCTTTGCATACGACTCTTACAGAAGATTCATTCAAATGTTCGGCGATGTTGTTTTAGACATTCCGAAATCTTTATTTGACAGTGCTCTTGAAGGCAAAAAGGAAAAAAACGGATACAAATTTGATACTGAATTGACTGCTGATGATTTAAAAGAATTAGTACAGGAATTTAAACAAATATACAAGAACGAAGTACATGAAGATTTTCCCGATAATCCGGAAAAACAGCTTTTAATGGCCGTAGAAGCAGTATTCAAATCATGGAATAATCAAAGAGCAATTACTTACAGAAATCTATATGACATCCCTCATGATATAGGAACAGCAGTAAATGTTCAATCAATGGTATATGGCAATATGGGAGACACATCGGGTACGGGAGTTGCATTCACGAGAAATCCGTCCACAGGAGAAAATAAGGTATTTGGTGAATTCTTAATAAATGCCCAAGGCGAAGATGTTGTTGCGGGAATTCGAACTCCGCTTTCAATTGACAAATTAAAAGATATAATGCCGGAAATATATGATGAGTTCATAAATGCTTCAAAAAAACTAGAGCATCATTACAAGGACATGCAGGATATTGAGTTTACAATAGAAGAGGGCAAGCTTTACATTCTTCAAACACGTTCAGGCAAAAGAACCGCAGATGCTGCATTAAGAGCTGCGGTTGAAATGGTCGATGAAGGATTAATATCTGAGGAAGAAGCTGTTTTACGTGTTGACCCTAAATCATTGAACCAGTTGTTACATCCGAAATTTGACCCTGAAGAGCTTAAAAAATCAACTCCTATTGCTAAAGGACTACCTGCTTCTCCCGGAGCTGCCTCAGGAAGAATCTATTTTACAGCAGAGGATGCAGTTGAAGCTTCATTAAAAGGTGAAGATACAATTCTTGTAAGAAAAGAAACATCTCCCGAAGATATTGAACGAATGAGCAAGGCTAAAGGTATACTTACATCAAGGGGCGGAATGACTTCTCATGCTGCTGTTGTTGCAAGGGGTATGGGCAAATGCTGTGTTGCCGGCTGTGAATCAGCAGCAGTAGATGAAAAGAATAAAACCATGACAGTTAATAAAGTGGTTTACCATGAAGGTGATTATATTTCGCTTGACGGCTCAACAGGAAGCGTATATGCGGGAGTAATAAAAACAGTTCCTGCTAATATATCCGGTAACTTTGAAAAATTAATGGCCTGGGCAGATGAATTCAGAAGGCTGAAAGTTCGAACAAATGCAGATACGCCTCATGATTCTGAAGCAGCCGTTAAATTTGGAGCAGAAGGCATAGGCCTTTGCAGAACAGAGCATATGTTCTTTGAAGAAAGCCGTATATTCTCCGTAAGAAAGATGATTATTTCCGATACAGCTGAGCAAAGAGAAAAGGCATTGGCAGAAATTTTACCAATGCAGAAGAATGACTTTAAAGGAATATTTAAAGCAATGGGTGTTCGTCCAGTTACCATCAGGCTTTTAGACCCTCCTCTTCATGAATTCTTGCCAGTAGAGGAAGAAGATATAATTGAATTGGCTGAAGCTATGGATGTTCCTTTAGAAGAATTAAAAGCCAAAATAAACAGTCTTCAAGAATTTAACCCAATGCTTGGTCACAGAGGCTGCCGTCTTGCAATTTCATATCCGGAAATAGCGAAAATGCAGACAAGGGCAATAATTGAAGCAGCCATTGAAGTATCAAGGGAAGAAAAATTAGATCTAGTACCGGAAATAATGGTTCCCCTAATTGGTAAGAAGGAAGAACTTATCATACTGAGAAAACTAATAATAGAGACAGCTGAGGAAACAAAGAAGGAGTTTAAATCCGATCTGAACTATCTTGTAGGCACAATGATTGAAATACCGCGTGCATGCTTAACTGCTGATGAAGTGGCAGAATATGCCGATTTCTTCTCCTTTGGAACAAATGACCTTACACAGATGACATTTGGATATTCAAGAGATGATGCAGGCAAATTCTTGGAAGATTACAAGGAAGCAAGAATTCTTGAACAAGACCCCTTTGAAACAATCGACCAAGAAGGAGTCGGCATATTAGTTGACATGGCTGTTAAATTAGGCAGAAAAGCAAAGGAACACCTACACCTTGGAGTTTGCGGAGAACATGGCGGAGACCCGGCATCGGTTGAATTTTTCCACAGGGTGGGACTTGACTATGTATCATGCTCACCATTCAGAGTTCCCGTTGCAAGACTTGCTGCTGCACAAGCTGCTTTAAAAGACAAAATGAATGTTCATATTGATAAATAATGACAAGGGGACGGGGCTAGTGTCATAAATGACACCACCCCCGTCCCTTATTCATATTAAACCTTAGGAGGCTTACATGACCAATCACCCTATCTATAAAATGAGCTTCGCCAAGGTATACCCCCACTATGTTGCCAAAGCGGAGAAAAAAGGACGCACAAAAGAAGAAGTTGATGAAATCATCCGTTGGTTAACGGGATACAGCCAAGAAGAGTTTAAGGAGCAGCTTAATAAACAAACAGACTTTGAAACCTTCTTTTCGGAAGCTCCCCTGTTAAATCCTGCAAGAACCCTGATTAAAGGTGTAGTTTGCGGTGTTCGAGTAGAGAACGTTGAAGAACCTATAATGCGTGAAATCCGTTATTTGGATAAACTTATTGATGAATTGGCAAAAGGAAAAGCAATGGATAAGATTTTGCGCAAATAATATAAGAAGAGCAGGTTTGTAAATAATCTTAGGTACTGTTTCTTAATAATTAAGAACAGTACCATATTTATATCTTGCGATTTTCTGAAACTTTAAAATATATTCCGTGGGATTCTACGAATTCACTTGTATAATATAATGGAAGATGGAGGAGGTGAGCATGTGGATGAAAAGATTATTGAGCTTGTGAAATCATCAAAGGACAAAGGCTTAACGCTCATGCAAGAACAATATTCAGGGCTGATGCATTATATAGTAAGAGGGATTTTACAAAATGAGAGCGACATAGAAGAATGTATCAGCAATATCTGCATAAAAGTATGGTATTCCATCGAGAGCTATTCTCCAGAAAAGGGCAAATTCTCCACATGGCTAACCGTAATATCACGAAATACAGCGCTCAATTATATGAAAAGCAAGTATACTGAGCATGACGAGCTAAAAGAGGAGACAGCAGATACATCCTCTGTAGAAGATGGTGTCCTTCGCCGGGAACAGGCGGAGGAATTAAAATGTGCAATACGCACACTTTCTCCTGAAGAACAGCATATTTTCTACCGTAAATACTATTATCTGCAGCGCACATCTCAAATTGCTGCAGAACTTGGAATGACAGAACGCTCGGTCGAAGGAAGATTATACCGACTTAGAAAAAAGCTGCAGAAGAAATTAGGAGGTGATTTCATATGAGTGAAAAAGATTATAACTTTGATAAGCAGATGATTGAGCAGCTCTGCTATGTGACCCCTCCTGAAGAGGAAATCCGAAAAATAAATCCATGGAGCAACCCCATTGGCTTTATCACCTGGGGCTTTATCCTGACAACATTTAAATTGAATTTCTTATACTTGCAATATATTTTGCCTGTTATAGGTGTTATTCTTATATTTCTCGGCTTTCGCAGCCTGAGAAAGGAAAACAAATATTTTAAAATTGCATGGTTATTTTCTATATTTAAACTATCATTACACCTGGTAGCCCTAATTTGGGTTTCAACGCCCTTAAACATTATGGACTATCCCAATCTCATTATAGGCTCTGTAATGCTTCCATTCCAAATAGCTATGTTCCTTATTTTCCGTGCAGCTTTGAAAGAGACTTCTAAAAAAGCAGGCAGGTTAATGGAAACTGACCCATTACTTTGGGCATCTTTATGGACAATGGCAGCATATCTTATTGCTCTATCACCACTTTCCAATAGTTGGCTGATTTTTATACCTATGGTAGTATCCTATATTTTTATTGTGCGCTCATTATACCGCATAGGAGATGAAATGGACGATACCGGATATGTTCTGACAAATGCACCTATCAAAATCAGCAACAAAATATTCGGATGGACCTATTTTCTTATTGCATTTGCAGTTGTGATAACATGCGGTGTTTTTTCTAATCACCTGAAATTACAATCACAAGAATATTTACATCCAAAAACCACTGAAGCAAGGCAACATCTCCTTGATATGGGATTTCCGGCTGAAGCTCTACGGTATCTCAGCAATGAAGACGTAGAAATCCTAAGTGATGCTGTAAACGTGGAATCATTCAGCAAGTTGCTTATGTTTGATGCAAAGAGAATTGAGCATGAGGAAAGATACGGAAACTACACTCAAATAACTCATACTTATGAACCGGGTAAAAAAAATATGGATGCTACTACGGTCTACATCGAGTTGCCGGAAAATGTGGTATATGTAATGCAATATTTCAAATGGAAGGGTGGACGGCCAATTTGGCAAGATGGAATTCTGATTTCAGGAGAAACAGCGGCGGATGATAAACAGATAATCAGAAGCGGCCTCTTCTACAGTAAAAAAGGAACTGAGTATACTGCAGATTTTCCCCGCATTGTATGTGACAGAATGACACAACACTCAATGTTTGGCACCTACTACCCCGTACTGATAACAGGTGCTCTAAGTTATCCCTTTGGCTCTGAAGAGCAGGGCGGCTATGTGCTTTATCGCTATACCGTCATGACTGACAGTGATATTTATGATACTCATGCTATCTTTAGTTACGTACACCTTTTAAGCCCATTACACATTCCATACACAAGGACCGAGGACTTGATTTTAAGTGGTGGTTATACCTTTGAGGATATGTTACAGCAACATCAAACAAAATATGAATCTTTAGCATTAAAAGAAACAAACAAATAATTTCTGGTGAAATTATCCAGAGAGAACCGTCCCCTCTGGGTCAAAATAAGAATTTTTAGAGGACTATTCTTTTTAAAAAGAACAGTCCTCTAAAAATTTACTCTTTTAAATTTAAGTTTTTGTATGTGGTAAATATGAATTTTAATCCCTCATGTTCATGTATCTCTGAAGCATAAGTGAGAAGCCAATCCTTGTCTTCATCGAAATTATGCAAATATGTATCCGCTTCCAATATGGCGTCAAATTTGGTAATATATGCTTCGCTGCAATAAGGATACAGCTCGTTGTACAAGATCCCTCCGCCTATTAAAAACACATCGTCGCTCTTGTATTTTTTTAATTCTTCATACAAAGCTTCCATGGAATTTACTATGATACAGTCATCTTTTTCAAAATTCACATCACTTGTCATAACTATATTTGTTCTGTTTTTTAAGGGGTTTCCTCCCGGAAGAGAAAGCAGCGTCTTTCTGCCCATTACAACTACCTTGTTCATAGTGGAATTTTTAAAAAATTCCATATCTTCAGGCACATTGAACAAGAGCTGACCCTTATTTCCTATCCCCCAATCTCTTGCTGCCGCAACTATTAATTTCATGGCTGCTCCTTTATACCGCTATGGGCACCTTTACCTTAAAAGGATTATATATGTAATTGTTTAGCTTAAAACTATCAACTGTAAAGTCATAAAAATCATTAATACTCTTATCTATTTCCAAGGTCGGCGGTTCATGCTCTTCCATTTCAATCAGCTCTTCTATTATGGGGACATGCTTATCATAAATGTGGGCATCTGCTATTACATGAACTAACTCTCCTGCAATTAGTCCGCTTACCTGAGCCATCATATGTACCAATATTGAATATTGCACAACATTCCAGTTATTGGCTGCCAACACATCCTGAGAGCGTTGATTTAATATGGCATTCAGCTTATTGCCGGAAACATTGAAGGTCATGCTGTATGCACATGGATAGAGGTGCATGTCATGCAAATCTTGGAAATTATAAATATTTGTCAGAATTCTTCTGCTTGCCGGATTGTTTTTTAAATCATATATTACCCTGTCAACCTGGTCGAATTCACCTTCCTTATATTTGTGTTTTATTCCCAGTTGATAACCGTAAGCCTTACCTATGGAGCCCGTTTCATCTGCCCAGGAGTCCCATATACGGCTGTTTAAATCATTTACATTATTTGATTTTTTCTGCCATATCCACAAAAGTTCATCAACTGCAGCCCTGAAATTTGTTTTTCTGAGTGTAAGAATTGGAAAACTTTCCTGCAAATTGTATCTGTTTACTATGCCAAACTTCTTAATAGTGTGAGCAGGTGTACCATCCTCCCATCTTGGTCTTACATCGTAATCAGTATCCCATACTCCCTTTGTCAATATGTCTTTACACATTTCCTTAAAAATTTTATCTGCAGTTCTCATAATTCCTCCCATGCTTTCAATACTATAGCTATTTTATCATAAGTGCAAGCCGCAAAATCGGCTTGCATCACACCGATACAATGAATACATTGATGTAAAAGCCAAAGCTTCTGCTTCATTGTTTGCATTAATTATATATTAGAAAGCATGGTTTTACAAGAAATAAATCGGACATAAATAGGAACTGTTATCATCAAGTTCCCTCTTATCTCATAGTATTTTCATTGATAAAATTTTTTATCTGCATTTTTTGTTCAAAATCTGAAACTCTTAAAGCTTCTGAATCTTCATTTTCGAAATTTTTGAAATATATGCACATATCGCCATCCTTGGTATCGTCATACCTTATGCATCTGAATCCATTATCGTACATTTTTTTTATTTTCTCTAATTCATTCATAATATTCTCTCCTGTTGTTTTATATATATTATTGACCATGTATAGTAAATTATGATTAAATTAAAGAAAAAAATAAGCCTCATTGCTTTTGAGCATGGGCTTATGCCGTTCTCAGTTCTCTTGCCTCATAACTTTTTTCATCTAAAGCTTCAAGCACATTCCTGTCAAATAAAGATTCAACAGAAGGAACTATAACGTTAGCTACATCTTTTAGGTTAATTTTACTGCTTACACCTGACAGTACACCTACTCCGATTGCACCTGAATTCAGTGCAAAGAGCATGTCAGTATAGGAATCACCCACTACTGCCACTTCACCGGGTACTAAATTGTACATGCTGCAAAATCTCATGCACATATCCTTGTGAGGCTTCATTTTCATTGTACCGTCATATGAGCCGATAAAATCAAAGCTATCATGTAAATTCAGTTTGTTTATTAAATGCATTGCTGATTGCTTTGAATCCGCAGTTGCCATACCCATTTTTATATTATTTGAATTCAAATATTCATATAATTTTCTTATATTAACAATTTCTTTGAATTCAACATCATCCCTTAAAACTTCCTTTCTCAGCAGCTCGACCACATGAGTTTCAAATTTGTCATAGTCGATATTTATATGCTTTTTTAGTATAGAATGAAGTTCATAAGCCAAGTCTTCATGAGACCCATAGGCCAAGGCACCAAAAGGTTCCACTCCTTTTTCTTTTATACCGATGGCTTTTTGAAGCTCTTTATTCAGTTTGTCATCATTCAAATTGTATTCAGTTAGTATTGTTTGAATTGTATTAATTCCGGCATTTCTCCATAATGAAAAATCTATCAAGGTGCCGTCCTTGTCGAATAATATTCCTTTTATCATTCTATCACCTCCTTTTCATATTTATTGTATATTACATTAAGACTGTATTATTAATATGCCATTATTGTAAAATACACGTAAATTTTAAACAAATGTATATTTTCTTATTATATCTCATGAATCTTTATCCATTCTTAAATTGGCAGGGAGTATTATTATATTAGTTAGAAACAAATATGTGATAACTAGGGTATAATTCTTTGGTGCCTGTTAATAATACCATTATATAGCAGAAAGGGGATTTATATGAGAGTACCTAATCACTTGGGGCTTATACCTGACGGAAACAGGAGATGGGCTCAAAACAAAGGATTAAGAAAGCAGGATGGATACGAATATGGACTTGAACCCGGTCTTCAAGTATTAAAATTAGCTCAGGAATACGGAATAAAAGAAGTAACATATTACGGGTTTACAACTGACAATTGTAAAAGACCCAAGGATCAAATAGAAGCATTTCAAAAATCCTGTGTTGATGCAGTTAATCTAATAGCCAAAGAGAATGCTTCCCTGTTGATAATCGGTAATTATAATTCTCCAATGTTTCCCAATGAATTAACAAAATATATAAAAAGAACAAATGTAGGAGCCGG
>JAAYPY010000214.1 GCA_012519555.1 Tissierellia bacterium
ATTGAAATCATGCCGGAGAAATAGTCATGCATTGAGCCTGCAAGAACGCATCCCAAGGGAATGGTTATAAAGGCCACAGGTCCAAACAAAATTCCTTGTATGGGTCCCAAAACAGGTCCTGTGCCTGCTATGTTCAGCAGATTAATTAATGAGTTTTTCCATTTTTTCATTGCAACGAAGTCTACTCCGTCGGCTTTAGTAATAGCCGGTGTTTCTCTGTCATCAGGTCCGAAAACTTTTTCGCAGTATGAACCGTACAAATAACCACCGACAATAAGAATAATAATTCCAATAATAAAAGTTGTCATGTCTCCTCCTAAGAAGTAATATTTTTCCAAGCCCATAATCTTGGTTTAGACTGTATGATATCATATGCGACAAATCTCGTCAATAAATCAAAATATACCAATTTTAATCACTCCTAAGAGGATACCCCTATACAAAAAACTATCTCTCAAAATGAGAGATAGTTTTTATAATATTGCACTATTTGTTATGATAACACATCTTGCATAATTTGTTCTTTTCCTTTTGTTGCTCTTTGTCTTACAAACCATACATATGCTACAGCACAAACTGCTGCCAATATATAGGCTACAGTCCATGGTAGGTTGAAACCGATTTTAGCGTTAAATATGAAGCTTAGGGTAACGAAGATGTAGAATACTCCCGGAATCAGCGATACCAAGTAATTCTTGCCGTTTATATAGAGATAAATTGATATTGTTGCCAATGCAAATGTTGCAACAAATTGATTTGTAAATGCAAAGTATCTCCACAAGATTGAGAATCCTGCCGGATTTGTTTTAGCAATATAAAGAATTACAGCTGCAGGTATGAAAAATGCAATACTTAAGCTTACTCTCTTGGCAGCAGGCCCCTGGTCTATGTTGAACTGCTCGGCAACCATCAATCTCAATCCTCTGAATGCTGTATCTCCTGATGTTATCGGTAGTACTATAACTCCGATTATTGCAAAGATTGCTCCTATGTTTCCTAAGAAGTCTCTTGATATAAGTCCTACCATCAAGGTAGCACCTGTTGCCATGTCTGTTCCCTTATTGAACAATACCATTGCACCGCCTGCCCAGCACATTGCTATGAAACCTTCAACAAGCATCATGTTGTAGAATGTCATTTTTCCTTCTTTTTCATTTGAAACAGTTCTCGCAATCAAGGTGTTTTGAGTTGCATGGAAGCCTGATAAAATACCGCAGGCAACTGTTATAAAGAATACAGGAATAAAGGGAAGTCCTCCCGGATGCTGGCTGAACATACCACTAAATGATAAATTGTTTAAATACTGTCCTCCTCCAAATAGTATTCCGAAGAAAATTCCAACAGCTGATATAATCAAAAATGCTCCGAATATAGGATAAACTCTGCCTATTATAGCATCGATTGGGAATATTGTTGCAACAATATAGTACAAGAATATTCCTGCATAAACAATCCAAGTTGTCGGGTTAGCTGCAACTGCTTCTTGTTTCAGCATTTCAGATACAATTAAGTCTCCCGGTGTATAAACGAAAACAACACCAACCAAAAGCATCAGTATCCAGATAATAACATTGTATATGCCGAATACCTTGTTGCCTAAGAACTTCTTAATCAGTTTAGGCATCTGAGCTCCCCCGTTACGCATTGAAATCATACCGGAGAAATAGTCATGCATTGAGCCTGCAAGAACGCATCCCAAGGGAATGGTTATAAATGCAACAGGTCCAAACAAAATACCTTGTATGGGTCCCAAAACAGGTCCCGTACCTGCTATGTTAAGTAAGTTAATCAGGGAGTTTTTCCATTTTTTCATTACAACGAAGTCTACTCCGTCTGCCTTAGTAATTGCCGGTGTTTCTCTGTCATCAGGTCCGAAAACCTTTTCGCAGTATGAACCGTAAAAATATCCGCCGGCAACAAGAATTATAATACCGATTAAAAAAGTAACCATAAAAAACCTCCTTTAAAGTTAATAAAATTAATAGAATAATATTAAAAACTTGTTCTACCTTAGGTAGTTAATTTCACCTCCTTAATGCATGAATTATTATTCTACTAAATATTACCACTTAGCTGTGATTGAGTCAAGATTATTTAAAAATATTGTTAATATTTCAATAAAATAAAAAATATTTGTAACAATTACCACCTGATGTCATGTGTATATTAATTCTTTTGCTTCCATCTTTTTTATACTATATGCATTATATTGCAAAAAGTCCGCACTCCGTCTTAGGGTAAGGCGACCCTTTATTATTGTCAATCACTATATCTATATTTTCTGTAGAGAGTTATGTGTAATAATTATAATTGCTGCAAATAAATATCCCTTATGGAGATGTTTTAAATTTGCATTATTATCAACTTTGTTAAATTTTTGTTCACCTTTTTCCTGATTTAGACAATGAATATGACAGCAGGCAGCATGTTAACAGTATTATTATGTTTAATAAATAATTCACATTCAAATGAAAACCGGGAAATATTGAAACGACAGAGCCTAAAACAAGACCTATGATTGCATAGTATGTAATTCCATAAGCCCTTTCAAAAAGCATGCTTATTATTTTTGCAAACAAGAATACACTCAATACAAAACCTATGCCAAGATAAAAAAGCAAGCTTATTTGAATGTTTGAAATTGCACCTATTACTATCTCATAGGCTCCGGCAAACATTAGTATTATTGATGAGCTGATTCCGGGAATAATCGTTCCGAATCCTATTATTACTCCATAAACAATCAAATTCAGCGGAGCGGCGCTTGCATCCATAATAACATTGATTTCATTGTTTTCAAAATAAGCGGCAATTAATGTTATGCATAAGGTTATTATAAAAGGTATTAAATATTTATGTTTATAACCCTTCTTGTTTGCTTGCTCTACCACCAAAGGCATAGTACCTAACATTAAACCTATGAAGGCATATTTTATTTCAATCTCGTGATAATGAAAAAGATATTCAATAATTCTGCTGAAAACTAAAACTCCTGCAACTCCCCCAATGCCAACAGGTATGAAGTAAAGTACATTCTCCTTAAAGTCTTTAGTTAAGTGAGCAATAAAATATGTAATTTTATCATACAAACCAAATATTACCGCCAATGCTCCTCCGCTGACTCCCGGAGCAATAGCTGCTGCTCCCAATACCAAACCTTTTAGAAATAGTGACATATAATTCATCTCTCACATCCTGTAAAAGTAATCTATTTAATTATATAAAAATTATGCTAGTTTAGCAATTTCCCTCATAGACGTATTTTAGCTTTTCTCTTGCTATACTTGATAAGTCATAAATCTTTTTCACCTTTGTAGGTCTTTTGTCCTGCATCTTGTAGTTTGGAAAAAACCTTGATATGTGAAGAGGTATATCAGGATTTACAGAGAATATAAATTCGGAAAGCTCCCTCATTTCATCTTCTGTATCATTTTCATCGGGAATTATTAGCGTTGTTATCTCAACATGGCAGTACTTGGCAGCTAACTTAATGAAGCATTTAACAGTGTCTAAGTCTCCGCCTAACTTATTGTAAAATTCATGGGTAAAACCTTTCAAGTCAATGTTTATAGCATCAATAAAGGGCAATAATTGCTTCATGGGCTCTTCACAGAAACACCCGTTAGTAACAAGTACATTTTTTAAATTGTTTTCCCTTGCCAATTTTGCACAGTCCCTTACATATTCATAACCTACCAAGGGCTCATTATAGGTATATGCTATGCCTATATTTCTTCTGTCCTTTAGGTCCAAGGCAATATTTATCAAATCTTCAGGTTTTACTGATTGAGTCCTGATTTCATTTTCTGATGCCATGGATATGTGGTGATTTTGGCAAAAGGAGCATTTTAAATTACAGCCGAAGCTACCTAGGGACAGAATATTGCTGCCGGGATAAAATCTGCTCAAAGGTTTTTTTTCAATCGGGTCAAGGGCTAGGGCTGTAACCTTACCATAATTTATTGCAATAATTTTACCCTTAATATTTTTTCTTGCCCTGCATAAACCGGTTTGACCTTCTTTTAAATTGCAGTGATGGGGACATATATTGCATATCCTTTTGCTCATTTGTGCCTCACCACCTCGAATCTTTCAAGCTGATAGTTTTCATTTGGAGAAATACCTGCTTTTCTTAAAGCTATGGATACTTGTTCTTCAGCTGTGTCAACTCCCTCCAAATTTGGTAACAAGAGTCCCCTCCTATGTCCTTTTGTAACTATGACACCGTATCTTACAGGATCAAGCTCATCAAGAGACTCTATTTTTTCAGCTTCCCCAAGTACATCAACACTGTATATCAATCTTGGAAGTTCATCTTCTGAAACAGGAGGAAATCTCGGGTCTTCCGTACCTGCACTTATTGCATTTCTGATAATTTCATCCGCTATACTGGCTGTTGTAGGAGAAATTGTTCCGATACAGCCCCGCAGGCTGCCGTCTAATTTCAGGGATACAAATACTCCTGCCCTGTTACTTACTAGAGTATGGCTCAAATTATCAGGTTTTCTTATAATTTTTCGATTAATTACATAGCTTTCTAATGTTTGGCGGGCAAGCCGCACACATTCATCCTCTTCTGATTTTAAGGCTTCAATCCTTTCCAATTCGGTCCTTAAATATATTTCATCAAAACGGCGTTCTTCGTCATCTCCTAAAACTTTAAATGCTGCAAGGGCATATCCTACTCCAAAGGGCCCTTCATAAGACAAAAGTTCCGACTTCACTGCTTTTCCATCCAATGCTCCTGCCATTATTATAAAGGAGCGAAGTCCGCACTCAGCAGCAGATTCACAGAAGTCCTGGTCGAATTTAAGAAACTCCAAAAAGTTTCCGGTCTTCATTGCCTTGGTTACTTCTCTGTCAAATATAGGTCCTTCTTCTCTGTAACCGTAAGGACCCGTATCCTTAAGCATGTGGGATAAATCTCCGCTTCCTATAAATACAATTGGGTTAGGGCATCTTTTCTCAACTGCCTTTTGTATACACCTGCCAAATTGATAGTGTTCCAAATAAGATAAGCCGGATATGGAAATTCTAATCAATTTATAATCATTGTAGTATTTGTTCACAAAGTAAAGAGGTACCATAACACCGTGGTCAAGTGAACTGTTTTTCTCACCCAAAATACCGGCAGGAATTCCTTCCTTTTCTGCTTCTTTTGAAATTTCAGCGATTAAGTCCACATCATATTCTGATTTCATGGAAATATTTCGGTGTCCGAATTCGCGGAAATTGCCCTCTGCGCCCTTCCCGGGCGAAATATGTATATAGTCTGAATACATTATCGAATGTGGAGTGGTTACAATTATTGTATCAGGCTTGATTTCCGAAATTTGTTTTGCAATATTGTGATATGCGTCAATGGTTTTTTGAATTTTTAATTCTTCTCCTCTTCCTATCTCAGGGATTATCAAGGGAGGATGCGGAACTATAAAACTACTGACAATTGACATGATTTTCTCCTTTCTTTGCGCTCAGGATTACGCAGCTTGCATTTTTGCGGCCTTTTTAAATATTACATATCCTATTATAAACATAAAACAAATGATCAATACCCCAAATTTTGAGCTGCCGGTCAGCTGGGTGGTAATTCCCATGAGCGTTGTTCCGGTAAAGGATGCTCCCTTGCCAAAAATATCATAAAAACCGAAGTATTCGCTGGAGCTTTCTTTTGGAATTATTTTTGCAAAATAGGAACGGGACAGAGCTTGAATAGCTCCTTGGAAAACAGCTACGCAAACTGCCAAAAACCAGAACTCCCATGCTTTGTCAAGCTGGAGGGCAAACAGTGTTATCAAAAAATAACCAATAATACAAACATTAATCAGATCCGCAGTTTTATATTTTTTAGACAATTTACCAAAGATTATCGCACAGGGGAAGGCAACGACCTGAGTTAAAAGAAGTGCCAAAAGCAAATTATTGTCGCTTATACCCACATCCTTACCATATGATGTTGCCATGCCTATTATTGTATGCACCCCATCAATATAAAAGAAAAAGGCAAGCAAAAACACAAATATTTCCTTGTGTTTTTTTATATCGACGAAGGTTCTGCCGAGACGTTTAAATGCCATGGCTATGGGAGCTTTATCCACTTCAATGTAATGAAGCTGCTTATAATTTTTGAGAAGAGGAAGACTTATCAAGAACCACCATAATGCATTCAGAATAAATGCCGCCCCTGTTGCAAAGGCTGTGGTAATGCCTATCTTTTCTGCAAATAAAATCAATAAGAGACTGATGGTAAAAGGAATGCAGCTTCCTATATAACCCCAGGCATAACCGTGGGAAGATAGCAAATCCATCCTGTCATCGCTTGTAACATCCGGAAGCATTGCATCGTAAAATATAAAGCTCCCTGAAATTCCTACCCTTGAAAATACAAATATTGTTAAAAAAACTATCCAGGAAACCGGCAGCGAAAGTGCTGCGCACCCAAGTACCCCAAACATTAAAAACAATGTAAACAAAGGCTTCTTGTATCCTTTTGTGTCTGCCAATGCTCCCAATATTGGACCTAATACCGCCACTATCAGTGTTGAGGCTGACATTGCATATCCCCAATAAGCAGTTGAATCGGCAGGTGAAACACCGTCCATTGCAGCAATATTTTTGAAATAGATAGGTATGATTGTTGATATGAGCATAATAAACGCCGAATTACCAACATCATATAAAATCCAGGACCTTTCTAACTTGGTTAATTTCCCTTCAGACTTGCCCATTATCTCCACCCTATAAATATATTTGTGAGTCCCTTTATCTTTTGTCTTATATATTAATGATATTATATATTTACAGATTTTTCAAGCAAAAGAAAAACTGCCTTATCAGCAGTTAACCGAAATTTCTGTTAAACCTCTCATTATTTTTTCCATTTGGGGACATTAAATATTCTTCAATCAAAAGTGCCGCCGGTTTTATTGCTTCATTGTATAATCTCATAAGCTCTTCATTTATTTCACGGCAATCTTCATTGGGGAAATACTTTTTAATAAGGTCTGTCTTACTAGCATTTCCTGATACTTTCAGTGCGCCTATCAATAAGGTTCTTTGTAACTTTCCCGGCGCCGTTAAAAGGTTTAAATAAAACTTCATTGAGTTTAAGGATTTAAGTATTTCTTTAGGTGTAATCCCTGTGAAAAACTTTGAAATGCATTTTGCGTTTTCCATACTTGGATATATGTGGGCAGTTGGTTTAAATGTTATGGGGTTTAAATTATCTTTAAGCATTAATTCTCTGTCAAATTCAGTTTCTATTTCATTGTGAGAAATTTTATCCTCTTTAGTTCTAATGTATGGATGGCACCGGCTGTCTAACATGTAGTGGCATATAAATCCTGCAATGTAGGCAGTAGTTCTTTCATCATTTACAGTGAATTTTTTTGCTTTTTGAAAAAAAATATTTGAATTTAAACTGTGTATTTCGTTTCCTAATTTATTGACTTTATTGGATTTTAAGGGCTTGTAATAAAAAAGTATATCAGGTCCGTGCAATCCTATGTGGTATAATTCAATATTTTTATTGATGGTTTCCCTCAGTTCTTCATTTAACTCATTTATCACCTTCATACCGAATGTGTAATGAGCATAAGTTGTAGGCATCTTCTTCTCCTTAGCTATATTATTGAGCCCTGAATTTTATGCTGCCGGGTTTTAATTCATCTACTATTACCAGGCTTTTAAGGTTGTAGCCCTCTGCTCTAAGGGAACTGCCTCCTTGCTGAAATCCTTTTTCGATTGCAATGCCTATTCCCATTATTTCCGCTCCGCTTTTTTGTGTTACATCTATTAAGCCCCTGATTGCATTTCCTTCAGCTAAAAAGTCATCAATTATTAGAATTTTATCATTGCTGCCAAGATACCTTTTGCTAATCATAATATTGTAGACTTTATTTTTAGTATATGAGAAAACCTTGCTTGCATAGATGTCTTTATCCAAATTCAAACTTTCGGTTTTTTTGGCAAATACCACAGGTACTTTAAATATTAATGCTGCCATTAATGCTACTGCTATTCCGCTTACTTCAATTGTTAAAATTTTTGTGATTTCCTTATCCTTAAAAAGTCCATAAAATTCTTCTCCCATGTGGTATAAGAATTCCGGATTAAGCTGATGGTTCAGGAAACTATCCACTTTTAGGATGTTTCCTTCTCTTACTTCACCTTGTTCTATTATCATTTTTTCTAAACTGTCCATTTTTGCCCCTATGTTTTTTTAAATAATATATCAGATACTAGGACAAAAATCAATCATCCGACGGGCTAAATTTCGGATAAATCAGAAAACTCTATCCGAATTTGTTCCATTAAATATTCATCATCTTTAATATCACTCTTGAACAAGTGGTAGACTGAATCGGAATTCTCACATGGCAGTTCAATAGAAAAAATTGTTTCATCTGCATTGCCTCTGACAGAAATACTTCCTCCGTGCAAAGTGATTAATGATTTGCACAAAAATAAATTTAAAGATAATTCATCTAAGTCATCTATTGAAGGGTTGTCCATTTTACCTTTAAAAATATTTAATAATTTATGACTTTTATTGTTAAATGTAATAGCAATAATTATATTATCTTCAACAACATTTAAATTAACAAGTACTTTTTTCTTATTGGAATATTTGGCTGCTATGGATAAGAGAATCAGCATTACTTTTTGAAATTTATTTATATCACATGGCATGAACTTTTCTTCAATATCGGTATCAAAAATAACTTTATCATTGATATAATTAGATGCGTTGATGACTATGTTGTCAATAATTTCCACTATGTTAACATTGTTTATGTATAAGTTAGCTTGTTTCTTTTCTAATTTTCTAAGTTCAACTATGTCATTTATAGTCTTTGTTAATTTCAGACAGTTTTGCTTTATTGAATCGACCCTCCTTGTCAAATAATTCATGTCTACAATTTTGTCATCTAGTGCATGAAGCTCAATAAGTTGACTTTCTCCGTGAATATTACTGATAATATTATTCAGTTCATTTGGAACTTTCTCAAAAAAAGCATAGTCTATGTCTTCGGAATTTTCTTCTAAGTCCTTATATGCAACGTTTAATGTACCAACGGTATTTTCCATGTTTATATTTCTTAAAGCAGGCAGTATTATTATTTTACCTTGATTCAATTTTGTCACCTCCTTTAATATTTGAGTCAACAATATAATTGTTAGGCTTTTTGTCAAAATGAATAAAGAATAATCAAAAAAACTCACAATAATAATTATATTCTACTTATTATGGATGATACTGTCGAATTTTGCGTATAAAAATAATTATCTGAAAATCACCCTCAGGGTGATTTTCAGATAATTATTTTTAATATAATATTATAATTAAGGATTCTATGGTCAATATTATTGCAACGAAGCAGATTTTTTATTAGAAGTATGAAAAAAGCAATAGAATTTTCGCATATATGTTTATTCAATAAAATATAAGGTATATAAATAGCAATTGATACTAAATTTTGAGGAGGTAGTATTATGGCATTCTTAAACAAAATTGGCAAAGCAATAGGTGGTGCTGCCGGCACAGCGTCAGAAAAGGCTAAGGATTTTGCTGAAACAACCAAACTTAAAAATGCTGTTTCAGCCGAGGAAAAACAAATTAATCAATATTTCTTGGAAATCGGAAAGTACGTTTTTGAAGAAGAAAGAAATAATCCTGAAAGTCCCTATGCAGAAATCATCAGTAAAATTACCGATTCCTTAAGAAAAATAGAGGAATTAAAAAGAAAAATTGCCGAAATAAAGTTTGATAATTAATGGTTACCTGCATTAGACGTACTCAAAAAAGGAGCAGTATCATCTGATGCTGCTCCTTTTTTATAGTTGATTGCCGCAGTTCGGACAGTAATTATGTTCTTCGCTCACCTGATTGCAACAATTTGGACACGTATTTCCATATTTCCCCTTCTGTATCAGTTTTACATCCTTTTCCTTCAAAAAAACATTGTGACCTTGTCCTCTTTCCATCATGAGTCCTTTTTCCTTGTTTGTTATCATATAGAGGCTGTTGCAGCAAGTTGTTCTTGCATAATACTTTTTGCTGAATTTAAACAGAGGTAGAAAAAATAAACTGAACTCATTATATTCAATATATGCTTCAAATCGACCGTATTTTGTGCAGCTGCTGCACATAATCGGCTCATAATAATCTAATTGTTCTCGTTTTTTGTTTATGCCTGCAATAAAAAACATGCTCTCCTCCTGTAGAAATCTAAGATGGGACAGTAAAGCAATCGCAAGGGGTGGAGTCATACCCTCCTGGCCAAACGAAAGATGCAAATTTATTGTTTTTTCCATGCTTCTAATAAAAAGTCACCTTGTCCGTCATAATATTGCACAAATTGAAGCATTAGCTCGCAATCAACACCATCGATTGTTACATCTTTGAATATCATGTCATAGCCGCCTTCCCAACCATTTGAGAGTTGTTTTTCAATAAATGCAACACAGTCTTCCTCGGTTAAATCTACCAAAGTGAAGCCAGCACTGTAATAGTTGCCATATTCCTTATCGGATTTTGATAATTCAGCAATATAAACTTCACCGTACAATGTTCCTGCGTCAGGGGGAAGAACATCTCCCATAAGTTGCGGCCATTCGGAAGTGCCCAAATCAGTTACAATCATTTGAAGAACTTCCTTGGTATTAAACTGAAAATTAACTGCCACAGTCCCCAAACGAGCACTGTCATCGCCGGAAACAGTAAAACCCTGCCCTTCTAATAATGTTAAGTACTCTGCCAACTCATCTTTGCCGGTAGGTGAAATCAAGATGAAATATTGACCATCACCGCCATCACCTGAATTTGTTACTTCACCAAATGGATATTCAGGAATTACATCAGGTATTTTGCCTTCAGGCCACCCGGGAGTAGCAAGATATGATAATGCCTCTCCCAGTTCCTCCATAGCCTCGTCAAATTCTTCATCTGCTTCCGGCTCATCAACTTCATTATAAGACGGAGTTTCTTTATTATCAGGCTGGTTCGTATCATTATTACTACAACCTATCAATAACCATAGTCCCAATACTAAACACAACACGATTATTATTATTCTTTTCATATTGCCTCCTTGTAAATATAATATATAATAATTATATGTTAGAATTGGTTGTTTGCAAATCACCCTGAGGGTGATTTTCCCTCATTCTCAGATTATTTCATAATTATATATATTTGTTATTTTTATAATTTGCTTTTTTTATTTTCATACATTAACCCATCAATATATCTCTCGAATTCTTCCGTTTTCATATTAGCATCGTAATCATAAACCGCATAACCCATGCTAAATCCAATTTCATATGGTTGATTGCTCGATTGATTATATTTTTTGACAGTCATTTTTATTCTATCAACAATCATTTCTAAATCTTTTAAATTGTATGTTTCAAGTACAACGAAAAATTCATCACCACCATATCGGGCTATGAAATCAGAACTTCTAATACAGCTGTTCAAAATTTTAGCAGATACTTGCAAGACAGCATCTCCCTTGTAGTGTCCGAAATTGTCATTAATATATTTAAAATTATTCAAATCAACCATTATAGCAGAAAAAGTTTTATGTTTAGTGCATAAACTAATTTTTTCATCCAAATAAGATTCCAGCTTCTTGCGATTATAAACACCGGTTAGATAATCGATAGACATGTTATGGTTTTGAATATTTATGAATACTATTAATAATGACAAAACTACACTATTTAACACTATCGACACCCCATAAATGATTATTTGAAGGGCCAAACCAATCAAGGGCGGAATTGCAAAAAAAAGCAGAGATAGATAATGACTTTTTACTAATACCTTCCGATTTCTTATGATTTTAATAAAGGCTATTAATAGCAGCCCAATTATAAAAAGTGCAGATAAATTAAATAGAGGACCCCTATGATAAATATTATTGCTGTCAATAAAATAATACCAACCGAAAAACTGTGTCAGAATTACTAGAGTAAAATTAATCAGATTAATAAACATTAGTGGATAAATAAGTTTTTTTGTTGACTCTTCAGGAAAAATTTGATTATGAACATATAATAACCAAATGGAAGGCAGTAATAAATTCAGTGTAAAGTTTAAAAAGTTCCCGATATTGTTCAAAATAGGATAAATAGGGCTTGACATTCCGTCAAGCCTGCCAAATATGTCAAATATAAGTGAAATAATTGTTACATTCAGCATCATAATATAAAGTTTATACTGATATGATTTCTTCTCGTCATTTTTGAAAGAATGGAAGCCAATTATTAAAAGAATAGCTATAGAATATATATTTATAATAACATTACCTCTTAAATCCATGATACCGCTCCTTAATATATTGCAATTACAATTAAACCTGCCTATAAAAACAAATATAAAAATCTGCCTGATAATTATTTAAGCTGGCTCTACTATTTTAATCTTATATAGAATATAACACAATATATTTTTTAATAAGCACTTTTTTTTATTTGATATTATAAATTTATAATCCTTTATTTTATAGTGTATTTATGTTAAAATGTGGATACATATTTTCATTTTATTAAATTACTAAAAAAGCCTGGAGAAGCAAATGAATAAAAGAAAAGTAATTGTCCTGTTTTTATTCCTGAGCTTTTTGATTACTGGATGTATGGCAAAAAACTCAGAAATGAATAATACAGAAGAACCTATAACAGTTACAGTATGGCACTATTACAACGGAAAGCAAAAGGAAGCTTTTGACTCTCTTTTGGAGAATTTTAATCAAACCCTAGGATTAGAAAAAGGAATCTTGGTAACAGCTGAATCAAAAGGAAGCGTATCAAACTTAGAAGAAAGTATAATAGCTGCAGCAGAGAAAAAAGCCGGCTCTGAAATATTGCCTGATATTACTGCTGCTTATGCTGATACGGCAATTAAAATGCATCAATTGGGACTTTTGACAAATATTAACGAATATATGACAAAAGAAGAATTAAATGAGTATAATCCTTTCTTTTTGGCTGAAGGCAGTTTAACTGAAAATGAGCTGCATATACTTCCTGTTGCTAAGGCCACAGAGCTGTTATATCTTAATAAGACTGATTGGGATGTATTTGCAAAAGAAAAAGGATATGATCTTTCTATTCTTTCCACTTGGGAAGGGATTAGAAATGTAGCAGAAGCTTACTATGAGTGGAGCAAGGGAAAAACTTTCTTTGGGAGGGATGCTGCAGCAAACTTTATGCTTGTGGGATTTCATCAATTGGGAAAGGATATATTTCAAGAATCAGAAGGAAAGGTTAATATAGTAATAGATAATAATATTCTTAAAAGAATATGGGATACATACAGCAAACCCTATATACAAGGGTATTATGGGGCATTTGGTAAATTTAGAAGCGATGATATAAAAACAGGTGATATAATAGCAGCAGTAGCTTCAACTTCCAGTGTTACCTATTATCCCAAAGAGGTTACTTTGTACAATGGTACAACATATCCTATAGAAATGATTGTTTTACCTTTGCCTGACTTTTACGGGACTGAAAAAAGTGTCGTACAACAAGGTGCAGGCATGGCAGTTTTTAAATCCACGAAAGCAAAGGAAAAAGCTGCTGTAGAATTTTTAAAATGGTTTACCAATGAAGAACAAAATATTAGTTTTTGCGTAGATACAGGCTATTTGCCTGTAAAAACAAATTTCAAAATAAAAGAGTTGATGAAAGAAGCTTTAGATAATATGAATATACCTAACGACGCATTGATATACGAAAATTCAATTTTAGGGTTGGAAACTATATTAAATTCAGACTTATATTCACCCATGCCCTTTGAAGACGGAAGTGCCAAGCGAAGTATTATTACAAGATATTTAACTGAAGAATTAGAAATTTATAAAAAACATTATAAGGAAATAGGAATTGAACAAAGAGATTCTTTTTTAGAAACCTGCTATGAAGAATGGATAATAAATTTTAAAAATGAATTAGAGAATTAATTAAAGCAATGGAAGAAGGAAGAGGCTTTGAAGAATAAAACTATTTTTGTAAAAACATTTATTCCTGTTCTGGTAATTTTACTGCTTGTAATAGGTTCTTTTATGCTTTTTATCCATAAATATATTTTACAAAACTTGTATGAGAACATCTTGGTTGTTTATGAAGAACAGATGATTAACCGAAAAAGCGATATGGAAAATCTAATGCTCAAAGGCCGGAACGCTGTTAATAACGGTGCATATCAAGTAACTAATGAAATTCAGAGACTTGTCGAGAACAAAGGATTAGAATTATCTGATATTAAACATAACGTAGATTTAAATCAAGAAATACTAATTAGTATAACGGATAAGATCATAGAAACCTTAAGAACAAGCGGAGCTACCGATATATTTCTGATTTTAGACGGGTATGGCTCCTACGAAAATAAAGATGTAAGAGCCGGAATATATATTAGAAATAGTGAGCCCGAATCTTATGTTTCAAATAACAGCAGTCTTTTATATGAGCGGGGAATACCGGATATATCCAAAGGATGGAAACTTCCTCTTGATATTTATTGGCAGTCGGGTTTTTTGTTTGACGAAGAAGAGGTAAATGACTACTTTTTTAAACCGCTGCAGGCAGCTGAAGAAAGCGGCAGCCAGGATATAAGAAGCTTTGGTTACTGGAGTTATGGAAATATTGTCCATGAAAAAGACTTTGGTATTTTAACTTATTCTGTTCCTTTAGCAGGAGCTGACGGAACCCTTATCGGGGTATTAGGAATAGGAATTAATGAAAATTTCTTGATGAAATACTATAACTTCAACGAATTAGACAGCAACGAAAGTCGTATCTATGTCTTGGCTAAAACTACAGATGGAAATAATTATAATCCTTATCTGGCAAAAGGTAAATCTTACGGCAAAACAAATATTTTGCCTCCTAATATAGTATTACCTGTTGAAAGCGATAATGGCGTTTATTTTATCGATAATCTATTTAATACTGATGCTTGTGTTAATCTCCAAGAATTTCAACTATATAATTACAATACGCCTTTTAAAAATGAAAGATGGGCTCTAATAGGTGTCCAAAGTGATATAGAACTGTTTTCCAAATATTATATGGTACAAAGAATATTAAATATAATGCTGATAATCAGTACTGTTATCTGTACATTATGTGTGTTTTGGTTCAGCCGTTTTATATCTGTGCCAATTCAGCATATGGTATCTACCTTAAGAAAAAGCGACCCCAACAGGCCAATAATTCTAAATAAAACACATATCGACGAAATCGATGAATTGGCGGAAGCTGTTGAAAATCTTAGTATCCGTGTTGTCGAGGGCTATTCCAAAATTTCAACAATTATTCAAATGTCAGGCTTAGGTATTGCTGTATTCGAATATAAAGAAAAAGAAAACCTTGTATTTTGCAGTAATGGTTTTTTTGAAATGATAGGTTATGAGAGTATTACGGAACCAAATACATACATAGATGCAACAATTTTTAATCAAGATGTACAAGCTCTTTTTAAACAAGGCAAAACACGTGAAAATAATATAATGTCAATATCCCTTCCCCATGGAAAAAAACGTTGGTTTAGGGTTGTTTACAAACATAGTGAAAAGGCCTTATTAGGATTGTTGACTGACATCACCACAGATGTTATTGAAAAGAAAAAAATAGAGAATGAGCGTGATTATGATGTGCTTACAAACCTATTAAACCGTAGGGCTTTTGAAAAAAAACTTGGTCAACTAAAGCTAAGACCAAGGGATATAAAAATTGGCGCTATGTTAGTGTGGGATTTAGATAATTTAAAGTTTATAAATGATACTTTCGGTCATAATGCCGGAGATGATTACTTAATTGCTTTTGCCGATTGCTTAATTAAGTATAATAGTGACAATATCATATCTGCAAGAAGATCAGGAGATGAATTCCTAACCTTTATTTATGGATATGACAAGATAGAAGAGATAGAAGAACTTATAGAGGAAATTTGGAATGCCGTTAAGGATGCCTATATAGTTTTACATGATCAAAGTAAATATGAAATACGGATTTCGATGGGAATAGCATGGTATCCTAAAGATGCCATTGATTTTAATACACTTTTCTATTATGCGGATTTTGCTTTATATGTGGCTAAAAATAACAACAAAGGAAAAATGCAGAGTTTTGACCGGGCATATTATCAAAAAAATAGAATTTTAACACAGGGACAGGAAGCCTTTTATGAATTATTGAAAAACAGATCAGTTGAATATATGATGCAACCCATAGTATGGGCCGAAGACGGAAGTATTTACGGCTATGAAATGCTTATGCGTTCCAAGCTTGACCTGTTTAAAAATCCAACGGATATTTTAAGTTTTGCATATTCAAGTTCAAAATTACATGATATTGAAATTATAACATGGTTTGAGGCAATGAAAGCTTTTGTCGCTAAAATAAATAAAGGAATCTGCAGTAAAAACAGCAAAGTATTTATTAATTCAATCGCAAATCAGATAATGAATGAAGAGGATATTGAATTATTCTCAAAAACTTTTTATGAATATCTTACTAATATTGTTTGCGAGGTTACGGAAAAAGAGCTAAATAATAAATTCATAGCCAAACAGAAAAGGGACATAATAAAAAAATGGGGCGGAATGCTTGCTATAGATAGATATAAATACAGCAATAAATCTACCATTAATCTAATCTTGCCTGATATTATAAAAATAGATATGGATTTAGTCAGAGGGATTGACCGTGATGAAGAAAATAGAAAAACTATATCCAATTTGGCTGATTATACAAAGGAAAGAAACATTCTGCTTCTGGCTCAGGGAATCGAAACAAAAACAGAACTGAAGACACTAGTTTCTTTAGGAGTTGATCTGCTTCAAGGATATTATATAGCAGAGCCTTCCTTCGAAGGGAAGACCCTCTCACAAGAACTTCTATCGTCTTGCTAATTCACTTATTATTACGACACAGAGCGTTTACTTTATCAACTCAACTTACACAGCGCCAAAAGGTTTGTCGAAAGAAAAAGCCTGAGAAGAAAATACATCCCAGGCTTTTAAGACTCATGACTCCACGCATCACCCTATTTGCTTTATCAGATCGCCCAGGGCGTCGGCAAGACTATCCGGCGTAAAGCCTAAAGCTTGTAGGCTGTCTTCCAGGCAAGTCAAGGTGACATGGCTGTCTTTAAACATCATCTGGTTGCACATGGATACGGCAACCCGGATCCTTTCGGGTATTTTGCTGGCTTCAGCATTAGCCCTTCTGGCTATATCCCTTGGACAAATACAGTTTTCAAACTGTTTTGTGAGCTGGCGATAGCCCTCCATTTTTTGACCTATAGCGTCAGCCATCATAAGCATTCTATCGGAAGGGTCGGCAACTTCCCTTGCTTTTACTAAGAGGTCATCACTTCTTTGGAACCACTCCTTACCCTTTTCTGAAATAGTGGCTGCAACCTTGTCCGGATTATCCAAAGCCATGTGGTGGAGATTTTTATCAAGCATCTTATCAAGGTCTTTGCCATAGCTTTCCCTATGGCCTATAATATCCTCTATTACAGTCTGGTCTTTCTTTAGGGCATGGCGGTTTGAAAAACTTGCATCTTTGTTTTTGTAGCCCAGGGCGGATTCATAAAAGCTGTCGTTGTAAATTTGTTCAGTCATAGCTTGATTGAAATAGACTTTTTCACCCTTGGAATTTACATAATAGGCGGTCCAGTCCCTATCTATGGTGGTTCTCTTACCCTGTTTCATCAGTTTCTGTGATGAAGAGCTGGCATTGAGAACTTGAATTCTGTCAGCAGGTATGCCAGTAATTGATGATAGTTTGCTTTTAGCTATAGGGTCGGCGTTTTGATAGAAGGAAGACAAAGTTTCGTTGAAGGCTTTTCTGGCTGAATCCAAGCCCTCGTCGGCATAGTCCTGAAGGGCGTACATTGCCAGTTTGTTTTCCTGTACCTTAAGGGTCAAATCATTTAAAAGTTTACGGTTGGCCGGTGTGGGATTAAGCTCAAACTGCCATGCTGCAGCCTGGAGATTTTCCACCTGTTCTCTTGCAAACTGTTTGCCCTGCCTCAAAGCTTCATCAAGCTCAAACTGGTCTGGTCTTCTCTTGACTGACTTGCTGCCGGTCTCTAAAAGGAGGTCTGCTTTTTTAGCTGCTGCCTTTCCGGCCTGGACAGAATCTGAAATAACAGCCTTTGCATTCTTGCCTTTAAGTGCCGTTGTGAATCTCTGTATGCTTTCTGCCGCATTATCTTTCATTTCTCTCATGGCCTGCTTAACATCTGCATTTGAAGCAATCTTTAGACCGGTATCCATAACATAATCTGAAAGGTATTCAACAGTAACTATCTTGGCTCCTACAAAGAAGGCACCCCAGGCGCTTTCGCCCCCCTTTTCCACATAATCCTTCATTTCCCTTACCACCTCTAAGGAGGTGAATACCACATCTGAGCAGCCTAAGGTGGCAACACCAAGAGCCATACGTCCCATAAATCCCAAAGATTCCTCTATCGATTCCGCCGTCTGCAGATAGCTTTCAATAAAGAGCCTCATTTCATCCCCTAATGTCACTGTCTTGGCATCGGCATTTGCACCTGTTACGGTTCCCTGTAAAAACCCGCCCCAGGTCTCTTTTACTATCTCAAGCTGTTTAGCATCATAACCGAAGTCTTCGTGGTAGCCCTCAAGCATAACATCAATGAATTTTACCAGAGGGAAGAGCTTGTTCAGGAAGTTAAGGTTCCAAATTTCACTCTTTATACGCTGAAGCCGTTCTGTAATACGGGAGTCTTCTTTCAGTATGGCCATGGCATCTTCCATGTTCTTCGACTGGCGCTTGGGCTGGGAGCAAAGCAGGACTTCTTTTTCAAGGAGATATTTTTCCTCTCCCTGGTTCAAGCTCAGTTTTACTTTTGCCTTAAAACGGCTTGGGGCGTCTAAGGCTCCCTTGCAGCAGCGGAAAATCAAAGCCCGGCCCCCGCTTGTAACCTGGTCCATAACCTGACACTGGATGGCTAATTTGTCTAATAGGGCCTGGTCCTCATCATTAAGCGCCTCAATCTGATAATCAAAGACAGCAGGTGCTATCTGGATTATACTGTGGCTATCCGGATCCCAGTCAAGGAATGTCAGAGTTGCCTTGGATTCTGCCGGAAGGTACTGTTTGCCATCCACATTGAAGATAAATTTGGTGCTTTGATGGTTGGCCGGGTCATAGGGCTCCGCATAGCAGCCGATTGATTTCAGGTCAAGTCTCAGTCCCATGTGGAACCTGTATAGGGGAAGGGTCCCGGTTACGCTTCGGTCTCCGTTGACCGCCTTGACTTCCAAGGTATAGGATTCATAGTCTCCGGCTTGTCCTTTGGTTTTTTTCTTCTCTGTTATGAGGGCATAGTAGAGTCCCTTTTCTTCTCCGGGTTCCACACTTACCCTGTAACCGTCGTCCCGGATTATTTCTGCAGTAACCACCGCCTTGTCTCCCATGCCGAAGACTGCAAAGGGCAGACGCTCGGTCTTTTCATAGCAGGAAGGAAGGGTAAGATTGTCCTGGCCGAACACTATCTTTTCTTCTGCAATTTGGAATACCACATGGTTTGTGAAACTGCTGCCGGACCCTGCAAACCGGAAGGATACCTTGGCCTCGGAAGGAATTTCTCCACCTGTATCCGGAGCCTCTACATAGGCAGCCTTGTACTCGCCTGCCATGGTCTGGCCGCTTATTTTCAGATAGGCGGAAGAACTTATGCTTATTTTACCGGTTAAATCATTGCGGGAGTTTTCCGCCCCCTCGGGAGTGATTTCCACTATGCGGGCATATATGATAACCTTGCTGCCCACTGAAATAGTATTACCAAAGCCCTTTTTGATACGCATTTCATAGCGGTTTGGATTTTCCTCTTGGTCTTCCTCCTCAGCTTTCTCCTGCCTGTCTTGTTCTTCTTTTCTGCCGGAAGATTTTTTCCCTGCAGGTCGTTTTTTTGCAATCATTACACCTCCGCCGATTATTACAGTTGCAATCCCTGCGGGGATTAGAATGTCTGTCTCTCCGGAGTCTTCATCGGCCTTGGTTGTAACCTCCTTGGACACTGACATCCCGCTGTCATCAACTTCAAGAAGCTTTATACTGTAGTAATAGTCCCAATTTGCATATTCTTTAACCTTATTTTCTAAATCGGCATCTCCTTGCCGGATCTTCTCCAGTACCTCGGTGACTGTATTAGCTTCAAGAGACCCATAGAAACTTCCGTTGGTTTCTAGGTATAAAATCATCGTGTTTATGGGGGTAAGTTCATCCATCTTTATATAGTAGCGTGCACTATTACTATAGCCTATACCGGCTCCGTCCGGTGCATCCGGCGAATCCACTCCTAACTCATACATAGATTCAACCCTTATTGCCGGTTTCCCCTCGATGATGAGTTCTTCATAAGAATCAAAATTATTAATCATATAAGATTTCAGATCATCCCAGTTTCTGATCCATATTGTTTCAACATCCCCATTATCAAGTTGTTCATAAAAACTAATCGGTGTTATTTTTATTTTTGAATTAGTACTAAATCCAAGATTGGAAGGATATGAAAAGCCATGGTTTTTCTCAAAAGTGCTGGATGGCGGATAAACCTTGGAATAATCAATATCTTCAATGGGATTATCCGAATCTACCTTTAGCAGCATTGTAGCAATAACCTGGCCCTTCCTTTTGGTTTCTCCGGGCTCGTAAAGCCTTATGACATGATGGTCCCACATTTCATCATATTCATAATAACCTTCATCCCAATATCTCTGCAGATTGCCTGAATCTTCAGTATCATCCAATATAGCATCCGGATACTCATCCATGTAATCCTCTATGGGCAGGCGGTCATCGGGCCTGTATATTGGCCAGCCCTCCCGGGCTGATGCAGACAAGGGGAAAAGAATAATTAGGGCAAGCAGGACAAGAACAAATACTGATATTTTTCTTTTTCTAATCACAAGTTCACCTCACCAACATTTTAGCCATTTCATGTATTACATCTGTCAAGCATGATTTCTGGGCATCATTCATGGGAATTAGCATTTCGCCTGCTGTGTCTGATGCTGAAAGAGTTTGATTGATCAGCTTGGTGAGAGTCCTTTTCCCCAAGTCTGCCGCTTGTTTTTTAATCTTATCTTCCACATGGTTTTTTGTTTCTTTTGACCTCTTACCTATTTCTACATCCGTATCCCTATAGGGGCTTTTGGTTCGTGGAGTCTGCTTTTTCACTGTTGCCGCTCCGCATTTCGTGCAGAATTTAGCCCCCTTTTTTAAAGGAGCCCCGCATTTAATACAGAATTTTGCTTGTGATATTTTCGATTTTTGCTTCACTGGAACCTTGGTGCCGCATACTTGACAGAATTTGGCACCCTCCCGGAGGTCTGCCTTACAATTCATACATATATTTGCCATGCTTTTTCCCCCTTATTAATTGATTTTTTTTGTTTTTTGCATTTAATACAGGCGCTTTCCGCATTCGTCACAGAAATTGGGCCCGGAAACAATTGAATTAGTCATCTTCCGCCGCCCTAAAGCCAGCAGATAAAATGCGGTTAATACAAACAGCGGCGACAAAGTGAGCATTGCGTAAGGTTGAAGAGGAATAATAAGAACTATACCGGCAACTGTTTGAATATATGCCAGTACCCGGCACCAGCCATATCGATAAGTTTTATTCGAAAAGCTAAGTCCCGCAATCCCTGTGACCATAGAAAAAACATATACCATAGCCGCTCCAAAGCAGCCTGCTCCTGCATATTCATAATCAAAATTCAAGGCGGCATTGTTTATCAAATTCAGGCACCGCAGCATCATTGGAAGGGCACAGACAAACATTAATAGAGAGCTTATCCGAACTAATATTATTTTTAGTTTAGTTCTCATAGTTGGTCTCCTTTAGGGCAGCAAGCCTAAAAATCTTATACTATTAATTTTATCGAATCTTGTCAAAAAAAACATCGACCGAAAGGATGAAATTACAAAAAAAGACTCTCATACTTTAGTATGATAAGTCAGTTAGTCTGTGTGTTTCAGAGGTTTCACCAAATCAAAATTACAATTCATGCATAGTCCGCTAAATTTGCCCCTGTAATGTCTCCATATAGAGTAACCGAAGCGAAACTCACATGCAAACTTAAATATTATCTAAATGTTCTTTGATATAATTCACCGGCACATCCATTCGAACAGCAACTTCTTCCACCGACATCCCACTATCAGCGAAGCGCTTCATAACCATCACCATGTCTTCAGCCACTTCGATCATATGATGGTCGGGGTCTGGTTTAATTTCTTTATTTGCTATAATATTCTCCCAAGTGTCCTTCGTTTGCAAAAACAAGCCGTTCTCAAGCTGAACATTCGCACCAAAATCTCCAATCACATGCATTCCCAATAAATCCTGATAAAATTTCTTACTTTCTTCCATGTCACTAATGGCAATTAAAGTCCCTTTATATTGCATCGCACACCTCTCCCAAATTATATCTATCTACCAATAGTAGACGGGCTGATCCGGAAAGCCGGTATCACATCGGCTCCCTCCGATACGGGGGAAATATTGGCTCCACACTTTGCACAGAATTTCGCTCCCTCTCTCAGAACTGCCCCACAGCTTGTGCAGAATTTACCCATAATATTCACTCCTTTTTTTATTAATCCCTCGCTTTTGCTGCGTTACCATCCGGTGATGTCTGCCGTTACGCCGGTTTCACAAAGCAGCTTTTGTGCTACATCCAGTACCGCCTGCTATACTACGGTTTCCTCGATGTCTTTTTCCATTTGGCGGTCCAGCATGGAGATGAGAGCAGAGGGCACCGCAAGGATGCGATTGATTTCATTTGCACCATACCTCCTCCACTATATATTTTAGGGAAGGATGCCTCAAAAAGCATCGTTCGAAAGGATGAATTTACAGAAAAAATCCCCTCATACTTTAGTATGAGAGGCTGGCAAAGTCCCGGCAATCTCACGGTTGGATTTGCCGGAAAGGATGAGCTGCAATACCTCTAGCTCCCGGGCAGTCAGCGGATTTAGTTTAAAATAGTGCTTGCACTAATTATACCGCACAAGCACTATTTTACAATGCAAATGTGTTATTCTATTCACCACATTCATCATGATGTCGATGTTCATGACAAATGGAACCAGTAGATTTAAGGGAGCCCTGCAAGTACGCTTCTACTGCTGCTTTAGCATCACCTTTTGCTCCTACAACA
>JAAYPY010000215.1 GCA_012519555.1 Tissierellia bacterium
CCCTGTGTACACCGCTTTCGTATTTGAGCTTTGAATATGCTCCTTTTCCCTTAATAGAGAAAATTACCTCTTTGTAACCGCCTATTCCTTGGTCATTAACTGATATGAATTCAGTTTTCCAACCTTTTCTTTCAGCATATCTCAAATACATTCTAAGTAAATCGCCAGCAAACAATCCGGCTTCGTCACCGCCAACTCCTGCTCTTATTTCAACTATTACATCCTTATCATCATTTGGGTCCGTGGGCAGAAGCAGAATCTTTATGTCATTTTCCAATTCTTCCTCTTTAGCAGTTAACTTCTTAATTTCTTCCTTTACCATTTCCTTGAAGTCATCATCCAACTTTTCCTTCAGCATTTCCTTGGATTCTTCAAGCTGGTTTTTGACTTCCATATATTCATTGTACTTAAGCACGACAGGTTCAAGCTGTGCTTGTTCTTTCATAAGCTTTTGCAGTTTCTGCGAATCGCTTAAGATGTCAGGGTCAGACAGCTTTTCGCTTAATTCTATATATTTTTCCTTTATTGCTTCTAATTTATCTAACATTTTAATCCTCTCTCTAAATCTAAAAATAAAATTTATTCATGCTAATAAATAATCAGTCATATTGTTCATTACAAAACAATATTATTTGTCTAGGTCATGCGCAGGGACTCAAATGGAGTTAGGTCATACCACACACAACTCTATCCTTCCCTGATAGGTCTTTGTAGGTTTTAATTTCTTTAAACAGTTTTGAATTCAAGAATATTTCTTCGACTGATTTTTTTTGCTCATATCCTATTTCCACAACTAAAACTCCTTTCTTTTCATGGAGCTCGGCAAATAATTCCACAATGCGTCTGTAATAGTCTAAACCGTCCTCTCCTCCATCTAAAGCCAACCTTGGCTCATAAACAGAAACCTCTGTCTGAAGCCTTTTGATTGTATCTCTTTCTATATAGGGAGGATTGGACACTATAATATGAAATTTTTCACGAGTTATAAAGTCAAAAATGTTTGCTTTTATAACCTTTATATTTTTAAGATTGTGCCTTTTTATATTTATATTTGCTGTTTCAACCGACTTTTCGCTTATATCTAGAGCAGTGACCACCGAATTTTTTAAATAATAGGCAAGGCTTACTGCTATGGCTCCGCTGCCGGTTCCTAAATCAAGTATTTTAATCTTATTATTATACTTTTTTTTTGCTATTTCTATTACCTTTTCAACCAATGTTTCAGTATCAGGCCTCGGTATCAAAACACCTTCTTGCACATAAAAGTTTAGGTCCATAAATTCCTGGGAATTGGTTATATATTGTAGCGGATATCCCTCATTACGCTTTTGGACTAACTCATAAAATTTATCTTTAATATCTTGGCTGACTTGAGTTTTTTTGTTAAGGTGAAGATAAATTCTGTCCTTTTGTAAAAGATAACATAAAATAAGCTCAACATCAAGTGCGGGAGAATTAAATTCCCTTTGTTCTATTATATCCAAACCGTCCTTGATCAATTTTTCAATTGTTACCATCTATCATCTTCTCCGCCTCGTGGAATTACCTTATCCATTGCTGCTATTGCAACTTCCATCATGGAATCATCCGGCTCTAAGGTGGTAATTTTTTGAATTAAGAATCCGGGATAAGTAATTATTCTTGTAAAAATATTATCGGTTGTGCTTCTACCCACATATCTGTTTAATTCATAGGATAATCCGGCAATAAGCGGAAGCATGGAAAGCCTTATCAAGAGCCTGAGAAATGGGTTTGGCCAGCCGAAAAAGGAAAATACTATAATACTTATCAGCATCACATTAATCATAAAACTTGTTCCGCATCGAGGATGAAGTGTTGAATATTTACGAACATTTTCAACTGTCAGCTCTTCACCGTATTCATAGCAGTATATTGTTTTATGTTCAGCCCCGTGATACATAAATACTCTTTTTATATCTTCAAGTTTAGAAACCAAATATACATAACCTACAAATAACAATACTCTCACAATACCTTCGGTTAAATTAAGAAGGAGTGAATTAGAAATAAGGTTTTTTAACAAGTTTGTTAAATAAGTGGGCCCCAATATAAAAATTACAACCGAAAAGGCTAGGGCAAGAGCAACTGAAGAATAAATTATTGCCGTGTCTGCCTTATCCTTAAAAACTTTTTTCAGAAATTTGTCAAGGGCATCTTCTTCATAATCTTCCCCATAAAATTCAGCAGAATACATTAATTCCTTCACACCGTTTATCAAGGCATCAATAAGCACAAAGCTTCCTCTTATAAGCGGTAATTTAAAAAATTTATGTTTAAATATAGGGTTTATTTCGCTTTCTTTTATTTCTATTTCTCCGTCAGGTTTTCTTACAGCTGTGGCTATTTTGGATGGTCCCTTCATCATGATTCCTTCAATAAGGGCCTGGCCGCCTATGCTTGTTTTTTTTACTTCTTTTAACACTATATCGCTCATTTCCGTCCCCTTTAAATGTTCAACTCGCATTTTCAGATTATTTCCCGAGAAATGTAGAAAGTTGTTATATACTATTTATATTCTCTTGCATATATACATTCATGCTATTATACAAGAAAAATTTTATTTCTTCAAGTTATTATTTTCTTCAAAATTACCTTGTAATTATACCTTACAAATCTTAATCTTTTATTAGTTTTGCTTCAAGATTTTTCACCCTTCCACTATTAATGACAAAATATCATTATTGACAATTGGAAAATAAAGATCTATAATTTAGTTAAACGTTTAAACAAAGGAATATCATGAAAATAACCATTAAAGAAATAGCAAAGGAAGCAGGCGTATCCACAGCTACTGTTTCCATGATAGTTAATAATAAAGATAAAAGAATAAGTGAGGCTACCCGAAAAAGAGTTTTAGACGTAATAAAGAAGTACAATTATGTTCCTAACGCTGTAGCGGGTAGTTTAGTAACCCAAAAAACTCACATAATCGGTTTAATTCTGCCTGATATAACAAATCCCTTCTTTCCCGGTATTGCCCGAGGTGCGGAAGACAAGGCGCATGAATCAGGCTACAGCATAATCTTCAGCAATTCTGACGGTAAACATGAACTTGAAGAAAAGCACATTGAAACATTAACCAAAAAGATGGCTGATGGAATAATAATTGTATTATCTTCAGAAAATGAGCATATGTCGGAGCTGTTAAAAAAATGCAAGGTGCCTGTTGTGTTAATTGACAGGGATTTGTCTTCGGTAAATATTAGAGGCAAGGTATTAGTTGATAATTTTAAGGGTTCATATGATGCAGTTACCTATTTATCAAAAAACGGATACAAAAAAATAGCTTATTTATCCGGTCCTCTTAACACTAAGACTGCATCTGAAAGACTTAAAGGATATAAGCAGGCTTTAATTGATAACAAGCTGATATATGACCCCAAAACAGTTAAGTGCGGAGAATATAAAATTGAATGGGGTCAGATGGGTGTTGATAGTTTATTGGCTGAAAAGGCTGACTTTGATTCTATTTTTTGCGGAAATGACCTGATTGCGGTAGGGGCTATGAAACAGCTAAAGAATCATAAGATAAGAGTGCCTGAAGATATAGGCATCATGGGATACGACGATATATATATGTCTTCCTATGTAGAACCTTCTCTTACTACAGTAAAGCAGCCTATCTATCAAATGGGATACAAAGCAATGGAGCTCATGCTGAATATTTTAAAAAGCTCAAATAAGGAAACATCGCAAGAAATTAAGACAATCATCCTTGATACGGAAATTGTGGAGAGAAATTCTATTAAAAGGAAGGTATGAAATGAAAAAGGGAAAACTATTAAATTCTGAAATATCATCATGTATAAGTAAATTGGGACATACTGACACAGTAACCATAGGTGATTGCGGTCTTCCGATTCCCGACTGTGTTAAAAGAATAGACCTTTGCCTTACAAAAGGAATTCCTGAATTTATTCCCGTATTGTTGACTGTTCTTGACGAAATGGCTGTCGAAAAGATTATTTTAGCAGAAGAAATAAAAGTGAAAAACAGAGAACTTAATGATAAGATACTTGAAATATTTGCCAAGATAGAAAAGAATGAAAACAAAAAAATCGATGTCGAATATATTTCTCATGAAGAGTTTAAAATAAAAACAGCTTCTTCAAAGGCTGTTATTCGTACAGGAGAATATAAACCATTTGCCAATATAATTCTTGTTTCCGGAGTAACATTTTAGGATAAAATAAGGCCAGGCGGTGATGAATTGAAAGAAATTGTAGTTTCCATGAATAATATAAGTAAGGAATTTTCCGGTGTGAAAGTATTGAAAAATGTAGATTTTAATATTTACAAAGGAAGGGTCATGGCTCTTGTGGGAGAAAACGGAGCAGGAAAATCAACCTTAGTTAAAATTCTAACCGGAGTTTATTTGAAAACCCAAGGTGAAATTTATCTAAAGGGGAATCCCGTCAACTTCACTGATACATCTTCATCACAAGACCAAGGGATTGCAATGATCCATCAAGAACTAAATTTGGTGAAAGACCTTTCAATCGGAGAAAATATATTTTTAGGCAGGGAGCCGACTTCCAAAGGCAGAATTCTATGGAGTCAGCTGTTTAAAAATGCAGAGCACTGGCTTTTGAAATTAGGGCTTAAGGAAAACCCTCGTGAACTTGTGAAAAACATCAGTGTTGGAAAGCAGCAGCTTGTAGAAATTGCAAAAGCACTTTCAATTAACGCCAATGTTATCATAATGGATGAACCCACAGGTGCTTTGACACCCATGGAAACCGAAAAACTGTTTGCTGTCATAAATGATTTGAAAAAAGAAGGAAAAAGTATTGTTTATATATCTCATCGCCTTCAGGAAATATTTGAAATTTGTGATGATGTTACAGTATTAAGGGATGGTGAACTGATAGGTGAACATCCTATAGAAAACTTAACCGAAGACAATATTATTGAAATGATGGTAGGACGAAAGCTAAGTGAACAATATCCATGGATTGAAACCGAAATAGGAGAAGATATCCTTAAGATAG
>JAAYPY010000216.1 GCA_012519555.1 Tissierellia bacterium
TAGTTAACTATCCTAAATCATTCAGTGATATAACAAACCATTGGTCAAAGATGAATATTGAAAAATTAGCCGCGAGAAATATTGCATTCGGGAAAAACGAAGGAATCTTTGCACCTGATGATTATGTGACAAGGGCTGAATTTGCAGTGATGATTACAAGGGCTTTAGGTATAACCGAAGAAGAAGGAACCATGAATTTTGAAGATGTTAACGGATGGTATGCAGAAGATATTTCTACGGCATATAAAACAGGTTTAATAAACGGCAGAGGGGACGGAAAATTCTATCCCAATGAAAGAATTCAAAGAAAAGATATGGCAGTTATGATTCACAATGCACTTAAATTTGCGGGTAAAACTCAAACAGTCAAAGACATAGACAGTGTGCTTTCAATGTTTATTGACAGTTCTGAAATAGATGAGTATGCAAGAGATTGTACTGCATTATGTGTTGAATCGGGAATAATCATGGGAAGAGACACTAAGGAATTTGACCCTGGTGAAAATGCCACACGAGCTGAAGCTTCGGCAATAATTGAGCGTATGCTCAGATACCTTGAGTTTATAAATTAACATAACTTGTCTCCATAAAAAATGCATTTTATAATTGTATGGGGACACGCCTTTGCTACGAGGTTAGTCTTTGCAGTAAAAGGAATGTCCCCAGTAAATAAAATGCATTTTTATTGTTTAGGCTTTTAAAGCAGTTTTTTTACATAGTTGGGTATATAAAATGAACCTTTGTGCAGGTTTGTATTATAATAATTTGTTTCAAGCCCCAAGGAATTCCATAAGTCTTCCTTTAAATCTATAACAGGGTCGAATTTTTTGGATGCAAAGCCGAATAGCCAGTGTCCGGAACCGTATGTTGGAATATGAGCCTGATAAACCCTTGCTATGGGAAAAATCGATTTGATTTTTTTATGTGCATTTTGCATAGCCTCCGCATCCTCGGGATAATAAGGGCTCTCATGCTGATTTACCAATATCCCGTCATCATCCAAGGCATTGAAACAATTTTCATAAAACTCCATAGTAAAAAGTTCAAATCCCGGTCCTATTGGGTCTGTAGAATCAACAATTATTAAATCATACTCATTCTTTTTCCTTTTAACAAACTTCAGACCATCCTCAAAATGCAAATCTAATCTTTTATCATTGAAATTAGAGGCGGTTTGAGGAATATATTCCTTGCATATTTCAACAACCTTCTTATCAATTTCAACCATATCGATTCTTTCAACAGAATTATAACGGGTAAGCTCCCTGACGGTTCCTCCGTCTCCGGCACCGATTACAAGAATCCTTTTTATATTTGGATTAACTGCCATGGGAACATGTGTAATCATTTCGTGGTATATGAATTCATCCTTTTCGGTCAGCATTACATAACCATCTATTACCAGCACCCTGCCAAATTCAGGAGTATCAAATACATCTATTTTTTGAAAATCACTTTTTACGCCGGTGAGGTGTTTATCAACTCTCATTGAAAACTTCACATTATCAGTATGATTTTCTGTAAACCATAATTCCATTCAATTCTCCTCCTGAAATATATTCATACCGCTGAATATTTCAGTCATTTCTTTCCTGAGGCGGTCGGTTATCTCCAATCGCTTTTTTGGAGAAATATCATTTATATCCTTATTAAAAAGATAATCTTGCAGCTTAATTTCCTTTATCATCATTTTTGTATGAAAGGTATTTGCCTGTAAAATATTGATATCAATTGCATCATAATTTCTTAAAGTATCTTTGTCTATATAATCTTGTATTGATTTAATATTATGATCAATAAAGAGTTTTTTGCCTTGTAAATCCCTTGTAAAACCTCTGACTTTATAGTCAATTGTTATTATATCCGAATCAAAACTGCTTATTAAGTAGTTTAGGGCATTAAGGGGTGAAATTTCCCCGCATGTGGAAACATCTATATCAACCCGAAATGTTGAAATGGAGTTATCCGGATGATGCTCCGGATAGGTGTGTACCGTAACATGACTTTTATCCAGATGAGCATGTATGGTTTCACTCTGTAATTGTTTAAGCTTACCTTGATTGCACGAAAGATCAATATCCTCGCTTGTCATTGCACCTTCAGCTATTAAAATATTTACGGAAGCTCCCTGGGGATCATAATCCTGCTTTGAGATATTAAGGATATGTGCTCCTATTGTATCCGTAACATTGCACAAAATCTGAGTAAGTCTATCTGAATTATATTGTTCATCAATATATTCAATATATTCCTTTTTTTCCATTTGGCTTTTAGCATAAGAAACATCATAAATATTAAAACTCAATGATTTGGTAAGATTGTTAAAACCATACAATGCTAACTTTTTTTTCAACCCTAACATCACTACCTTTCTTAATTCAACTAATATCAATTATATATTAACATCCCGGTAAATGCAATATCATAACAACAAACATAATTACAGCCTTTACACCGTCCCCCCTGTCCCGGTTCATATAATTTGTCTTAATTTATCTTTATCGATTATTTCTATCGTCCCTCTTGAAAGCTTAAGTATCCCTTGGGATTCAAAGCTCTTTAGCATTCGGGACACAACTTCTCTCGCACTTCCAACATATTTTGCAATCTGTTCATGGGTATATTTAATTTTATTGGATTTTGTTTTTACTGCTTCATCAAAGAGAAAAACCGCAAGCCTCTTGTCAAAGCTCATAAATAAAATTTGCTCAATAGCCCACATTACTTCTGAAAACCTGTCGGTAGATTTTTTATATATATAGTTCTCCACATAAAGATTATCTTTTGCTAATTTTTCAAAGGTATCCACATCTAACAATAGTATCTCTGTATCTTGTTCTGCATCAATCAAAACATCAAAGGTAATATTACCTAATATACAGGAAGCAGAAAGAATACAGTTTTCTTCTTCTGATATACGAAAAAGGGTTACATCTCTTCCTTCTTCAGACATTATATAAAATCTTAACTCGCCGCTTCTGACTAAAATCAGACCCTCGCACTCCTTGCCTGCTCCATGAAGATTTGTTCCCTTCTTGTATTTTACTACTGAAAAATTGTTTAAACTCAACTGTTTTTCAGTATCACTCAGTTTATCCCAAAACTCTAAATGATCTTCTATATATTTTAAATCTTCCTTTTTTAACATGGACTCCCTCCTTATGATTTAATCGGCTTGCTTCACACTGATACAATGAATACATCATGACAATGACCCAAGTCTTTGCTTCATTAATTGTATTCATTATACCATAAATAAAGCTTTAGGATAATATTAAATTTCTTTAAATCCCGGATTTTACTTAATACCATGATTAAAAATATGCATTATAAATTGATACGGTGAAATACTAACAATAATTTAAAAATTGCAAAAGAAAGGAAAAAACTATGGGAAAGAATTAAAAAGGCCAAGAGTTAATAAATAAAATAAAAAATACCATCGACAACACATTGGATAATCAAAGAGAAACTGAAAAACGCATTAATCAAACTGACGACGAAGTAAAAAGAGATGAAATGAAAGCCCAAAATTTTAGAAGAGAAAACTCCGTTAAAAATATGGAGAAAGAAATAAAAAATGTTTTGGATAAGGAAAATAATTATAAATAAACTACAAAAATACAACTTATCAAATATATAAAATTATATATTAAAATTAAATAGAAACAATATAATAGAAACAAATTTTTGTTTCAGAATAAGGAGGTAGTATGAAGAAAAATAAGTTAACAGCATTGATTTTGATAGTGCTTTTTGCATTGTCACCGGTTGCATTTGCTTTCGGCACAGTTGCTTCATCAAACCCAAGTTATGAAGAAAAGGTTGTCCAGTTGGTTAATGCCGAAAGACAAAAAGCAGGATTGGATGCACTGTATATTGACAGCAAAATTTCGGATGTAGCCAGGGTAAAATCAAAAGATATGGCTGATTTAAATTATTTTGACCATTATTCACCAACTTATGGCATGGCAAATAACATGCTGCTTAGATTTGGAATCACTTATTCTTTCTGGGGTGAGAATATAGCCATGGGACAGGATACTCCTGAAATAGTAGTTTCCGAATGGATGAATTCTCCAAGCCACAGAGCTAATATCCTTTCAAGTAATTTTACCTTTATTGGTGTAGGATATTATGTGGATACAGATGGAACTCCATACTGGACACAATTGTTTACCAGTGACGATAAATAAGCAGATGTTTTAGTTGCCAAAAATGCGTTCTTTTTTAAAGAGCGCATTTTTTAGGAAAAATCACCCTTAGGGTGATTGTAAAATAGTAATTTAATATTATAATTAAATATAAATAACACCTAAATCCAAAAAAATACATTTTAGAGTTCGTTAATCCTAAAATGTATTTTTTATTGATTTTAATTAAACACATACTTATCCAATCGCTCAAAAGCCTCTATTACCCTTGATTTTGGCAATGCCAAATTTAAGCGAATTGCATAGGGGCGGTTGAAGGGTCTTCCATCCTGCCACAAAACACCTACATCGGTACCGGCCTTATATAACTCATCAATGGTCATATTATGCTCTTTTAACCACTCCTCGCAGTCTAGATAAAGCATGTAGGTTCCTTCAGGTTTAAAAAACTTCACTCCTTTATAATTATTAATTATATGGTCGCAGGCATAATCAATATTCTCACCAAGAACCTGACACAATTCATCAACCCATTCATGACCTTCTTCTTTGTAGGCTCCAATCAATGCATGAATTGAAAGAACATTCATTTCATTGTAATGAGGTTTGCTGCTTTGAGCTCTCACACGGTCTCGTAAATACTTGTTGTAAATAATATGATAAGCCCCTACCAATCCGGCAAGATTAAATGTTTTGCTTGGGGCGTAAACAGCAACGGTGCGATTCTTTGCATCTTCGCTTATATTCTGTGTTGGTATATGTTTGTTACCGTAAAGAATAATATCGCTCCAAATCTCATCAGAAATTACTATACAGTCATTTTTCCCATAAACTTCCATAGCTTTTTCAATTTCTTCACTATCCCATACACGTCCGCAAGGATTGTGAGGTGAACAAAATACAGCCAAATGGATATTATATTTTTTTAGTTTTGCATCCATATCATCATAATCCATGCGCCATACTCCTGCTTCATCCTGCACCAAGTCAGAATGAATAATTCTGCGACCATTGTTTGTCAAGGATGATGTGAATCCTATATATGTAGGGGAGTGAAGCAGCATACAATCCCCCGGAGCGGTAAATGCATTGACAACGGACATTAGGCATCCAAGCACACCATTTTCATAACCTATATGCTCAGAGGTCAAACCTCTTACTCCATTTCGAACCTCATGCCACTTAATAATTGAATCATAGTATTCCTTTCTCAGAGTAAAATATCCGAACATGGGATGCTTTGCACGCTCGATTATTGCCTCCTGAATGGTTGGAACAGTAGGAAAATTCATATCTGCAATCCACATGGGGATTATGTCAAATCCTTCCTTTGGTGCTTCCGGACCATATCCCGGCTTTAAATCAACAGCTATGGAATCCATGCCGCGTCTGTCTATAATACTAGTAAAATCGTATTTCATAACTTACCTCGCAATATTTTTTATTTTGTCATTCCCTATACATAATCTCAAGAACATCTTTAGCTATATTATAACATGTTTTGACTAATCTGATATTTAATTTTGGGGCAAATAATCATTAAATCCGTTCCTTAGTCATTATCAATGCATATAATAGTATTATATTGTCTTTAACTTTTAAAGAAAGGAAATGAATCATGAAAAATCCGTATAAAAGCCAATTTAATGATTATTGTTTGAGGTCTTTTAATATGGGCAGATACAATTATATATATCCTTGCCGGAATATATATAACAATCAAAATACCAGACCAGAATATCAAGATGCAACTGGATTCATGAGGCTTCATATAATAGATAAAGAAAGCGGAATGGATATACCTTATGCAACAATAACAGTCTATGTAACCGATGAAGCCAGGAGGGACATTCCGATTATGCACTTGGTTACAACCATAAATCCCGCAAGAATAGAACTGCCTATAGCTAACAAATTAGGAACTTTAATAGAAGGACCTGAATATAACTTTTCAACTTATAATATAAGTGTAGACATTTTCGGATACTTTACCAATATTATATATAATAATCGTTTATTCCCTAATGTAACAACCGATTTTGTAATAGAAATGATTCCGATTACCCAACCTCAGCCTCAGCCTATCATAGAGGAAAGATTAGATATTCCTCCCCATCCCAGGGATATAGTAACAGAGGATTAAATGATTTTAAAAATGCTTAAGCAATAAAAGGTTCTATACCCCTTGGATTTAGAACCTTTATTTGTATCTCTTTGTTAAGCTAATATATCATGGTATTCGGCTGTTTTGTCCGTTTGAGCCACGACAAAGGGGCAGTATTTGCGCAATCCATCGTCAATTACAAGTCTGATTTTGCCAATTTCATACAAATAGTCCACATAACATCTTAGCATCCTTGATATTAAATCGTATTTGACTAAATTTTTAATATTCACCTGAAAACTTTCTGCTGCCGCACTTGTAATTTCCCCCATTGTCATTTTGCCTTTTATAAGCTCAAATATTTTTTCTGCTCTGTGTATATAAAATGCGATATTGTCGGCAATTAAATTTGTAATGTCATCATATATTCCCTTATGGGCTACTATGTATCTATCACAATCATAACTTAGTAAATTGTCCTTGCTTTTTAAATCTTCCAGCAAGATAAAGTCAAAAGGGATTTTCGCATTTTCAATCATTTCATAGCTTATTAAAGCATCAGCCACATACCCCACCTTATCAGGGGTTGTTATGCATATGTGGGATGGACTGTGCCCATTGGTGTGAAATATTTTAAAACCTGCACCGCAAAAGATAAGCTCAGTCTGCTTGTCCGTAATATATACATCTGTTTCAAAAATCATAAAGCTGTAGTGGTCAATGATTTCAGTCAGAGTGTTATTGTTGTAGTAGGCCTTTAGATTTATGGGAGAGCTGCAAATTAGAGCCTCAAATATAGGCATAGCTATGGGACAGCCGTACTTTTCCTTAAAATATTTGTTGTTTCCTATGTGGTCGGGATGACCGTGACTGCAGAGAATCCCCTTAATATTTAAGTTGTATTCTTCAAACACTGACTCTAATAGCTCCCTGTCATCAGGCTCACCTGTATCCATCAAAACAATATCTTTTTCATTTAACTTATAAAAAGGGATGTAAGAAATCCCCACGTCTATACAATATGTGTTACCTTTAACTTGTCTTACTTTCATCCTTTATCTTCAATTCCTTTCCTTTAAGCATAATAATATACCCTAAATAAAATGTCAAATATTAGTTTTTATTAAATTATACAAACCTTGTCTCTTTTTATTTTGTCAAATAAGGGGCATCACATAAGTATTTTTTAATTAAAACAGTTTAATTTGGGATACTATAAGATATCGATAATTAAAAACAGGAGGGATTTCTATCGGAATTGTATTTGCACTGCTTGCTGGCTTGTTAATGAGCGTGCAGGGTGTTTTTAATACCCGCCTGATGGAATCATCTAATATGTGGGCTGCAACCAGCTGGGTGCATATATCAGCTTTTGCCGCCAGCATAAGTTTATGGTTTTTTACGGGGCGGGAAGCTTTGTTTTCAGTGTTTGATGTGAGTGGAAAATTATATTTATTCAGCGGTGTCATCGGTGCTTTCATTACATATACCGTCATTAAAGGAATATCCGATTTAGGACCTGCATATGCAACAATGTTAATTCTCTTGGCACAGCTTATCGTTTCGTATTTGATTGAAGTATTTGGATTGTTCGGCACCGAAAAAATTTCTTTTGAATGGATAAAATTTATTGGAGTAGCACTGATGGTTTCAGGAATTATGGTATTCTGCAGGAGCTGAGAAGCGCTAACTAAAAAAGCAGCTTACGTTTTTATTAAAGCTGCTTTTTTAGTTTTATTTCTAATCAACTTTTGCTTTATCTATAAGATCGAGGATTGGTTTTGCATATGAGTATTCGTCCCTCATGCTTTTAGTTGCTTCTCTAAATTCTGTCAAATCAGGTCTTATTATAGTAACACCATCCTTTTCCATCTTTTCAAGGGATTCCTTTTCAATGTTACTTATCATCTCACGGCTTTCAAGCATGATTTCTTTACCGACTTCAAGTATTATTTGTTGTAATTCTTCGGGGTATGATTGAAAAGCTTTTTCACTGAAATATAATGAAGCTTCATAGGGAACATGTTCTGACATAACAGCATAAGGAGCAACCTCATAGAATCCTAAATTATTTGTCATAGCTATGTCATTTTCCTGTGCTTCAATTACACCTGTTTGCAGTGATGAATACACTTCATTAAGTGACATTGCAATCGGTGCAGTGCCTAACAATTCCCATACTCTCATATAAGAAGTTACGGTTGGAACTCTTATTTTTAAACCTTGAAAATCTTGAAAATTGTATAAGGGCTTCTTACATGCCACATTTCTGTTTAAACCATCTATTACAGTTACTAATCTGTATCCGGATCCCTCTGCGATTATATCTGTCACTTCTTCAAAGCTATTATCCCAGAAATTGTACTGATGTTCTTTGCTGTCATACAAGTATGCAATTCCAAAAACATTAAACATTTCGTTTACTTCGCTTAATGAACTTATTCCATCCATTACAATATCAACATTTCCCATATCCAGACCTTCTAAGGCCCCCACTAAGTTCCCTAACTGTCCTGAAGCAAAAACTTCGCCCGTTACTTTTCCGCCTGTTCTCTTATTCACTTCATCAATGAATTTTTGAGACAATTGAACCATATAATAATCCTGTGGCTCAGTAGTGGCTAATTTCCAATGGTAAGAATAGTCACTTTTTTCATTTGCGCTTTCACTCTCTTTTGAAGTTTCTTCCTTGTTACTATTCTGTGTACAGCCTGTCATCATTGCAAGTATCATCGAAAGTGCTAACAGTATACACAATATTCTGTTTTTTCTTAACATATAAAATCCTCCTCTTTCTTTCAATTTATTAATAACCTAATAAATTAGGTAAAAACATAACAATATCGGGTATATATGTTATTATAAACAATCCTAAAAACGCGACCATCACAAAAGGAAATGATGCTTTTACTTCTTGTTCAAATGGTATGTCTGCTATTGCAGATACTATATATTGATTTTCTCCAACAGGAGGTGTACATAATCCGATTGCTAAATTAGTTACCATAATAATTCCATAATGCACAGGGTTAATGCCAAGACTCATGGCTATCGGATGCATTATAGGAGTAACTATAAGAATTGCAGCTACAGATTCTATAAACATTCCTAAGAAAATAAATATTATATTACTTAGTAACAGAAAAACATATTTGTTAGTTGCAAAATCCCCTAATAATCTGCTTAACATATTTGATGCTCCGCTTGTTGTAAGCATCCAGCTGAAAGCTCCTGAAACGCCAACTATAAGCATAACTAAAACTGTATTTGTAATGGCTCCGCCAATTATTTCAAAAATATTATCTCTGTTTAATTCCTTATAATAAAACACACCTACAAGAAAACCATACAGACATGCAATCGCTCCGGATTCCGTGGCAGTAAACATTCCGCTGAACATACCGCCTAATATAATTATCGGAACCATTAATGCCGGAACTGCATCAACAAAAGCCTTTCCTAATTCCTTTAAATTAAATTCCTTTTTCTCAGCTATTTTTTCTCTTTTCACCTTTATACCGACAGTTATCATCAATAAAATAGCTATTAACAGACCCGGTATTATACCGCCCATAAATAGAGCACCAACAGAGGTTCCTGAAGCTACAGCATATGTTATCATTGTTATGCTTGGAGGTATAATATCTATTGCAGCAACAGCCTGCAAACCGGCGCAAAAATCAGCCTTATAACCTTTTTTCCTCATTTCGGGAATCATAATAGAGCCTATTGATGCACATGTAGCGGCAGACGAGCCTGACAAGGCTCCAAAAAATGCACTTGATATAATCATTACATGTGCTAATCCTCCACTGATCCAGCCAACCAACTCATCTGCAAAATCCACTATACGTCTTGACATTCCGCCAACCTCCATAAGCTTTCCCGCCAGCATGAATAATGGTATGGCAAGCATAGTAAATGAGTCTACAGAAGCATGTACACGTTGTGCTAATGTAGCAAAATTCATATCACTTACTATCATTGAGATAGCAGTAGGTAAACCTATTGATGCAACAAGGGGTACATTAAACACTAAAAAAACGATCAATAAACCAAATAATACTGAAAAAGTAGTAGCAATCGACATATTTCTTCTCACCCTTCCGTTTCGCTTACTTTATATTTACTCTTCGACTTGTTTTTGTAACATTAATTCTCTGATTTGGCTAATTGAATATATGATACAAAAAACACTTCCAATAATCAGCGCCAAAATTGTAACCGTATAAGGCGCTCTGGTAACTGAATAAACCTGTTGCCTTTCTATTGATAAGAGCATATATGCTATTGAAGATAATAGCAGCAATGCAAAGAATGCGCCTAACATTATCATGGCAA
>JAAYPY010000217.1 GCA_012519555.1 Tissierellia bacterium
ATCTATTGGAGAATTCACAATATCTATATTATAATCCTTGATAATTTCGTCTCTTGAAGTATTATAATACTCTTCCAAGAATTCTACTATTATAGTACAAAACTCATTTCTTTTTATATTAAAAGTAAATGCTGACCGGTATTCAAATGGAACCAAATTGCTTACTATAGCTTTGCTAACCTCTTCCAGAGCCCAAGCAGATGGGCCCTTTGTCTGTTTAAAATAATCAATTCTTCTGTCGAAGCTTTTAGATGTTTGCCATAATGCTGCTAATAGCTCCTCACCCTCAACATTAACTACAGATATAGTGGAATAATATGAAGGAGTAAGCTCCTGACCGGAAAAATTAACAATACTGTAATAGCTGTTGTTTCCTCCGGCAAAGTATTTATCATTTATATACCAAATATCAGAGTAATTACTATTTGTTAATACAGCCTCTTTTGTAGCCTTATCTACCAAATTTGCATTTCCCTCATTATTTACAATCATATATTTGTCAGATGCATGGTAATTTATATAATCATAAATGGCTGGTATTATTTCATTGCCTTCCATATCGTAAACTGCATATTTGTGACCGTAATCAACATAAACCTTAGCTGTAATAAAGTCATTCTGAACTTCCATTATATCTATAGCTTTTGCAGGCAATATTTCATTTCCTTTGCAATCTAATAAGCCTGCTAATCCATCTTTGTAAACCTCAAAGCAATTACCTAATAACTCTATACCATCATAAATAAATGGAACCACTTCTTCATTGTCCATATTAACTATTCCGGTTTTCTCGTCTTTTTCGGCTACAATCAGTTCATTTCCTATGTACATTTCATCTATATAATATAAACCGTCATATTCTATGGGTATTAATAATTCAGAATTATCACCATTTATTAAACCAATCTTATTATCCTTTATTATCCTGCAATAATTGTTTGTTTCAGATGCTTTGCTTATTACATGATATTCAAAAGAAAGCAAATTCTCATTATTTATATTAATTAAGCCATATTTAAAATTATTACCTAAAGCTATTATAAAGTTGTCATTTATATATTCCAAATAATTATATTCGAATGGAAGTATTGTTTTTTGATTAATGTCTATTATTCCTTCACTTTCACCACTTCTTACAATTATCCTGTCATCGTTTAAATAAAATAAATTATCATAAACTACAGGTATAACTACTTTATCATTGTATCTGTCATACAGCCCAAATTTATAATTTGTGTCACCGTCAACATTCATCAACAGCCAGTATTTATTACTGCTTGTTGGGTCTGCAAATGAATACCCCTCTACAAAACACTCTACACCGTTTTTATCAACAAAAGTAAATCTTGTTGATTGGTTATCCAGGGCAACTACAAACCTATAGTAATTATCATCTGATTTATAATACTCGCCTTTTTCAATTCCGGCATAGTCTAAATATTTGCCTTTTAATTCAATCTTGCTGCCGTCAGATTTTAATAAGTGCCAGCTACCGTCACCTTTGCTCCGTAGTATTTTGTCATTTTCAATCCCATCAAAATAATCGTAATTAAGTGTAATTTTTTGTATGTCATCACTAAATTCCACTCCATATACCATATAGCATAAAGAAAATATGAAAATTAAAATAGTTGCGACAATTAACGTTTTATATAAATAATTACTTTTTACCATTGACCTCTCCTCCAATTATTTTTCAATAAATGATATCTCTTATATCTTCCTATAATTCAAATTCCTTAAAAATATACTTAGGATCCTTTTGTTTCTTATCAAGAAAAAATTCCTTAATA
>JAAYPY010000218.1 GCA_012519555.1 Tissierellia bacterium
CCAAAACTGCAATTATTATACCTACAACCAATTGGGGTATATTAAATGCTCTGCTTACGGCATCTGCTATTGAATTTGACTGAACCATGTTACCTATAAACCCTAAGGCTATAATAAGTGCTATAGCAAAAAATGCAGCCAAACCTTTATTCCCCAAGCCGTTTTTAATGTAGTAGGCCGGTCCGCCGACCAACTGACCATCCTTGTCGGTTTCGCGGTATTTCTGGGCTAAGGTTGCTTCTACAAAAATAGTTGCCATTCCGAAAAAGGCAGAGACCCACATCCAAAACACAGCCCCGGGGCCTCCCATTGTAATTGCTGTAGCAACTCCGGCAACATTTCCGGTTCCTATTTGTGCCGCGATACTTGTTGCAAGAGCTTGAAAGGATGACATTGAGCCTTCTTTAGCTTCCTCTTTTTTGAAAATACCTCCGAATACTTTTTTTGAAGCCGGTCCAAATCTTCTTACTTGAATGAAGCCTAATCTCAAGGTAAAGTATAGACCGATGCCTACAAGACCAAAAATCAATACATAGTCCCATAGAATTCCGTTAACAAAGCTTACAATACTTTCTAATAATTCCATAAATGCATTCTCCTTGTTGTGTATTTTATTCATATCAATTGTATCAGATTGATAAAATTATGTCAATTACTACAAAAAATATGTTTTTTATAAAGATGAAAACGATAACCGCTGAATTTATGTGATAAAAAACATTTTATCACTTTGTTTTATAAGTTTTACAAATAGAATCAAGCAGAATTATTAATAAAACTTATTCTAACTTCCATAATATGTTAATTAATTAACGTTAAAAAATGAATAAGTTAAATGTTCATACATGTTTGCGGCCTAATAAATATTTAACATTTTTATTAAAAAACTCTTTAAAATATTTGCAATTAGTGCTACAATAGGTGGTGACCATATTGGGGGAGGTGAATTTGAATGGCTTACAAAATAACTGATGCTTGTATAAGCTGTGGAGCATGCGAACCAGAATGCCCAGTAGGTGCAATTTCAGCTGGTGATGACAAATATGAAATAGACGCTGCAACTTGTATTGACTGCGGGGCATGTGCTAGCGTATGCCCGGTGGACGCTCCTCAACAGGACTAATTGTAATTATAAAAAGGGACAAGTTTCTTTATTGATTAGTCAATAAAGAAATCTGTCCCTTTTATAATATTGGGCACATTCCTCTTACCTCAAAGACTTGCCCTAAATAAGGAGGTGTGTCCCCCATCATTTTACAGTTTCATGTCATCAATAGTGTCTAAGTATTCTTTAATTCTTGATGCAACTCTATTGATGGCGACTTCTTCGAAAGGACTTTCTAAATTACCAGCTTTTAAAATTTGAAGAAAGGATTGACTCCCGCCGATTTTACATATTTTCAAATAGTCTTCCCATGCTTTTTCTCTGTCTTCATTAAACCTTAACCAAAACTGATATGAACAAATTTGTGCAAGGGTATAGTCGATGTAATAAAAGGGAGATGCAAAAATATGACCTTGCTTAAACCAATAAGTACCACTGTCTAAAAAATCATTATCATCATAATCCTTATAGGGAGTATATTTCTTTTCAATATCTCTCCATGCTTTTTTTCTTTCATCAGGAGTCATATTTGGAGATTCATAAACAATATGCTGGAATTCGTCAACTGTTACTCCATAAGGTATAAAGCATAATGAATCCGCCAAGTGGAAGAATTTAAATTTCTCTATGTCTTTTTCAAAGAATGTTTCCATCCAAGGCCATGTAATGAATTCCATGCTCATTGAATGAATTTCAGCAGCTTCAGAGGTGGGGAAGCTATATTCAGGGGCATCAAAATTCCTGCTTTGGTATGTTTGAAAAGCATGGCCTGCTTCGTGAGTAACAACAGTTACATCATCCTGAGTACCGTTAAAGTTCGCAAATATGAAAGGACTTTTGTAATCATAAAGATATGTACAATATCCTCCTGCTTGCTTATTCGGCTTTGTTTCCATGTCAAATAAGTCTTTGTCAATCATCATGTTTATGAATTCATGGGTTTCAGGTGATAATTCTTCATACATTTTCTTGGTGCGCTCCATTATCCATTCTTTGTTTCCCTTTGGAGCTGGATTTCCTGACATGAAATTCAAAGGAATGTCATAGTATTTGAATTCATCAACACCTATACGCTTTGCCTGTCTTTGTCTTAATTCATTGGAAATGGGCACTAGGTAGTTCAATACGTGCTCTCTGAAGTTTTGAACATCTTTTGAATTGTAATCAGACCTTCCCATTCTTAAATAACCAAGATCGATAAAATTTTTGAATCCTAATTTTAATGCTATTTGATTTCTAACTTTTACTAATTTGTCATATATCAAGTCAAATTCATTTTCATTTTCTTCGAAGAAACTGCTCCATTTTTCATGAGCTTCTTTCCTTATATGTCTGTCTTTTGACTCCATATAGGGCTGCAGTTGAGACAAGTTTAATGTTTTTCCGTCATATTCTATCTTTGCGGATGATATTAGCTTATCGTATTCACTTATAAGCTTGTTTTCTTCCTGCATCAATGGAATTACTTCATCAGAAAATGTTTTTATTTCCATTTCCGTTAAAGTAATAAGCTGAGGATGTATTCTATCTTTTAGCTCTTCTTTAAACTTGGAATTTAACAGCTGCTTGTAAAATTCTACCCTGAGTCCGTGAAAATGAGGTGAGGTCATATCCATATAGCTCTTCTCCTCATCATAGAATTCATCGGCAGTATTGATAGAATTACGGATATACACCAATTGTGCCATGGTTTCAACTTCCCTTGACAAGGCATTAATTTTTTGTAGGAATGAATATTGCTCATCAGCTGTTTTTGAGTTGCTGAAATCATTAATTAAGCTTAAATATTTTTCTTTCACATTATCATAATCAGGTCTTACATATTCATAATCTTTGAATTTCATATTGAGCCTCACTTTTTATTATAATTAGCATTTCTAATTTAAGATTATTATATTATAACAAAAATTACTAAATATTCAACATAATTCATGAAAAGTTTTGGGGATGGTCCTTTTAATTTAATTAATCAGTTTCTAACCATAGCTTTCCCAAAGTACGTTAAAAATTACATTGCAGTAATTTATAATGATATGTTATAATGAATACTAATAATGAAGCAAAGACTTTGGTCTTTGCACCAAAACAAAGGAAAAACTATGAAAAATATAATTGTGAAGGTTTTAAAAAACAGCATAGCAGAAGAATTGGAAATAGAGCCGGGGGATGAGCTTTTAACCGTAAACAACTCAGCAATAAAGGATTACATAGATTATAAGTACCAAATTTCTGATGACTTGGTATATTTTGAAATTAAAAAGAAAAACGGAGAAATTTGGGAGCTTGAAATTGAAAAGGAATATGATGAAGATATAGGAATAGTATTTGAAAATCCTCTTATGGATAATATAAAGGTATGTTCAAATAAATGTATTTTTTGTTTTATTGACCAAATGCCCAAAGGAATGAGAAAAACCTTGTATGTAAAGGATGATGATACAAGGCTCTCTTTTCTGTACGGTAATTTTATTACACTGACGAATTTATCCGATGATGAAATTGAAAGGATTATTAAGTATAGAATAAGCCCCATAAAAGTATCTGTTCATACTACCGACCCTGAACTCAGAAAATATATGATGGGCAATGATAGGGATATGGATATCCTTGAATACTTGAGAAAGCTGATTGAGGCTCATATAACAGTTGATTGCCAGATAGTATTGGTAAGAGATGTTAATGATAAGGAGCAGCTTAACAAGACTATAAATGATTTGTCTTCACTATACCCGGGACTTAGAAGTGTCGCAGTTGTTCCCGTGGGACTTACCAAACACAGGGAAAAGCTTATGGAACTTAAGCCTTTTGACAAAGAAAGTGCAAAAGATGTAGTTAAGCAAGTCACAAGGCTGCAGGAAACACTGCTTAGAAAGCTAAACACAAGATTTATTTTCATAGCAGATGAATTCTATATTCTAAGCGGTTATGACTTTCCTTCATATGAAGCTTATGAAGATTTTGATCAATTAGAAAACGGAATAGGCATGTGCAGGTTATTCAAAACTCAAGTAGAGAAAGCGATTAAAGATTGCAGATATAAAAAAGTAATAAAAGACGAAGTTACTTTTGTAACGGGAGCAGCTGCTTATGAATTAATGGTTGAGATAGCTGATAAAATCATGAGCAAAATAAATGTGAAAATTAATGTAGTGAAAATTATAAATAATTTTTTCGGAGACAAAATAACCGTATCTGGACTCATTACCGGAAAAGACATTATTGAGCAGCTAAAGGGGAAAAAATATAAAAACCTTATACTACCTAATAATATGATAAATGACAACAATGTAATGATAGATGATCTGGAAATTAAAGATTTGGAAAGAGAACTAAACACTAAGGCAGAAATTTGCCATGTCGGAGCAGATTCTTTACTTAGCTTAATCGTTAAATAGACGGAGGGAAAAATGGGAAGACCTATAGTAACCATTGTTGGCAGACCTAATGTTGGCAAATCAACACTTTTTAATAGAATTGCAGGAAAGCGGATATCAATAACGGAAGATACTCCGGGTGTTACAAGAGACAGAATTTATGCTGAATGTGAATGGCTTGATAATCACTTTACCTTAATTGATACCGGAGGTATTGAACCTAATACTAAGGATACAATCTTTGCGCAGATGCGCATTCAGGCTGAAATAGCAATAGAAATGGCAGATGTGGTATTGTTCATGGTAGACGGCAAGGAAGGTGTTACCGCTTCTGATACAGAAGTAGCCCAGATGCTTAGAAAAGCACAAAAAGAAATAATTCTTGTAGTCAATAAAATGGATAGATTTGTAGATGAAGATAATTTATATGAATTCTATAACTTAGGACTTGGCGATCCTGTTTCTGTTTCATCGACGGAAGCTTTGGGAATAGGTGATTTGCTGGATATAATTATTTCAAAATTTAGCAGTACAATGAATACCGAAGATGATGATGACAGTATAAAAATTGCTGTTATCGGAAAGCCCAATGCAGGAAAATCTTCAATAATCAACAGAATAATCGGCAAGGAGCGTGTTATTGTCAGTGACATTCCGGGAACAACAAGGGATGCCATAGATACAAAATTCGAAAGAAACTCTAAGAAGTATACACTTATTGATACGGCAGGCATAAGGAAAAAGAGCAAGGTCTTGGAAGCCGTGGAAAAATATAGTGTTTTAAGGGCATTTACAGCAGTGGAAAGAGCAGATGTTTGTATATTGGTAATAGATGCGGATAAAGGAGTTACTGAGCAGGATATAAGAATTGCAGGATATTCTCATGACAACAATAAAGGTATGATAATTGTCGTTAACAAATGGGATCTTATAGAAAAGGATAATAAAACTTTCAAGGAATTCACTGATGATATAAGACAAAAATTAGCCTATGCCTCATATGCACCAATAATGACCGTATCAGCTCTCACGGGACAGAGGGTAAATAAAATTCTTGATGCTGTTGATGAAGTTTATAGCTTCAGAAATTTAAGAATTTCTACGGGAGTATTAAATGATATCCTAACTGAAGCGGTTCTTATGAATCAGCCTGCAACAGTAAAAGGAAAGAGACTTAAAATTTTTTACGGTACACAGGTTGCCGTAAATCCGCCAAAGTTTATAATCTTTGTAAATGACAAGGAAATTGTTCATTTTTCATATGTAAGGTATATAGAAAATAAAATCAGAGAAGCTTTTGAATACAAGGGAACACCAATTATTATTGAATTCAGAAACAGAAGCGAGAAAAATATTTAGAGGAATGTCCCTGTACTTTGCGAAATTATATATGTCATCCTGAGCGACAGCGAAGAAACACATCTGATAACAAGAGATTTATCACTAAGGTTTGGAATGACACCATAGCGTTAACTAACCACGGAGGAATTATGAACTATATTATATTGGCCATTATGTCGTATTTCATAGGCGATATATCATTTGCATATATATTAGGGAAAATTTTTGCAAAAAAAGATGTGAGAGATTATGGAAGCGGTAATGCAGGTGCAACAAATGCCTTTAGAACATTTGGCAAAAAAGTCGGTGCAATGGTTTTTATTGGAGATGTGTTAAAAGGTGTGGTTGCAGTACTGTTAGGCAGATATTTCGAAGGACAGACAGGAGCTTATCTAGCAGGTGCATTAGTAATTATAGGTCACAACTGGCCGATTCTTCTTAATTTTAAAGGAGGAAAAGGTGTAGCAACTACCATAGGTGTTATGCTGTTTGTTAATTTTAAATTAACCTTAATATGCGTGATTTTTGGTGCAATTATTATCGTTATTACAAGAACGGTATCTTTAGGCTCCATATTAGGAATGGCAGCTGCTCCCTTAGTGTCAATTATATTTATTCGCCCGCTTGCTATTGAGCTTTTTGTATTTACTATTTTTGTTGCATGCATGTCCATATACAGACATAAGGATAATATAAAAAGGCTGATAAAAGGAAACGAAAATAAATTTTAGGAGATGATATTTTGAATAAAAACATAACAGTGCTTGGAGGAGGCAGCTGGGCTACTGCTCTTTCCAAACTTTTATCGGAAAACGGGCATAATGTTACTGTTTGGCTGAGAGATGAGAAACAGTGCAAAGAATTATCTGAAAGCCGTATCAACAAAAAATATTTATCTAAGGTAAAAATACCTGAAAATATAGTATTTACATCTAATATAAATGAAGCAGTTAAGGACGCAGAAATTTTACTGCTGGTTATACCTACTCAAATGGTTAGAGGAGTATTGAAACTAATCAAAGGTGAATACAGAAACAATAAAATTATCATAAATGCTTCCAAGGGTATTGAAATAGGTTCAATGAGCTTAGTTTCTGACATTGTAAGAGAAGAAACCACAAACTGCATATTTGCGGTTTTATCCGGACCGTCTCATGCGGAGGAGGTGGGACTATCCATGCCTACAGCTATTACCATTGCCTGTGAAAACAAGGCTGTTGCAGAAGAAATTCAAGACATATTCATGTCTGAATATTTCAGAGTATATACAAATGATGATGTAAAGGGAGCAGAACTGGGGGGTGCGCTTAAAAACATTATTGCCTTAGGTGCAGGAATATCCGACGGGGTAGGCTATGGCGACAATGCAAAGGCGGCTCTTATAAACAGAGGAATTGTGGAAATAGCAAGACTTGGAATTGCTATGGGTGCTGATATACACACATTTTACGGACTTTCGGGAATCGGAGACTTGATAGTTACATGTACAAGCAAGCATTCGAGAAACTGGAATGCAGGTTATCTTATAGGTCAAGGTTTAACTAAGGATGAAGCAATAAGAAAGGTAGGAATGGTCGTTGAAGGAATTCCAACCACTTATGCAGCTTATGAATTATCTAAAAAACTGAATGTTGATATGCCCATAGTGGATGCCATGTACGATATTTTAGAAAATAACGCCGATGTAAAAGAAACAGTAAACAAATTAATGCTCAGAGATAAAAAAGAAGAAAAGCTATAGATGACAAGGGGACGGGGGTACTGTCATAATAAATGCAGATTATATTCTTTTTTTGATTTTTTGGAATAATGTCTTGAACAAGGCATATAAATTAATTGTATATAATAGTGCATATTTGCAAGGGGAGGGATTATTATCACTAATATAGATATTTACGAGGATATAGCTGAAAGAACCAAGGGTGAAATATACTTGGGGGTTGTAGGACCGGTGAGAACAGGCAAATCGACATTTATAAGAAAATTTTCAGAAAATGTGATGCTGCCTAATATAGCAGATGAATATACTAAAGAAAGAGCCAAGGATGAAATGCCTCAAAGCGGTACAGGCAAGACCGTAATGACAACGGAGCCGAAATTTGTACCGGGCGAAGCAGTTGCGGTTACATTCAACAACAATATAAGAGCGAAACTAAGACTTATTGACTGTGTAGGGTATATGATTCCCGGAGCAATTGGAAATATGGAAGGTGAAATACCAAGGCTTGTAAGCACTCCCTGGAACGATGAACCCATACCCTTTGCAGAAGCAGCCGAAATAGGGACAAAAAAGGTAATTAATGATCATTCAACAATCGGAGTATTGGTAACAACCGATGGAAGCATCACTGATATAAACAGGGATAATTACATAATGGCAGAAGAAAGAGTGGTAAGGGAACTGAAAGAAATCAATAAGCCTTTTGTTATTATTTTAAATACTACTCATCCGAACAATGAAAATACAGTTGCTTTATCAGTACAGTTAAAGGAGAAATATGATGCACCGGTACTTATTGTAGATTGTATGAATTTAAAAACCGATGATATTGAAGAAGTGTTGGAAAATGTTCTATATGAATTCCCGATCAAGGAAATAAACGTGAACCTTCCTAAATGGTTTGACGGGCTGTCTTATGATTATTCACTGAAAAGAGACTTAATCAACATACTTAAGGGTGATTTTGAAGACTATTACAAATTAAGCGATTTTAATGCCGAAAATATATTCACCGAGGAAAATGATTATGTTGAAGATTATTATGTTAAAGATATTGAACTTGGAACAGGAAAAATTAATTTAGTAATCGATTTGGATAATTCTTATTATTACAAAATAATCAGCGAGCTTTCCGGAGAAGAGATTACAGGTGAGCACCAGATTCTAAAGCTTATCGGAGACTTATCAAAAACAAGGAAGAATTACAGCCGGGTTGAAGCTGCCATAAACGATGCTAAAACTAAAGGATATGGTTATGTGATACCGACTGTAAATGATATGATTATTGAATCCCCTGAGGTTTTCAAGGAAGGCGGCAGGTACGGAATAAAAATCAAAGCACAAGCGCCATCTTTACATATATTCAATGCAGGTATCAATACTGAGGTATCACCGGTAATAGGAAGTAAGGCCCAAAGCGAGGATTTAATGAATTATCTCACCGACCAAATGAAACAAAATCCTCAAAGTATATGGCAGGCTGAAATGTTTGGGAAACCTCTATCAAGCCTTGTAGAGGAGCAGTTGGATTCAAAGCTTACGTCAATGCCGGAAAATGCACAAAAGAAGCTGAAAAAGACTATTGAAAAAATAGTAAACGACGGTCAGGGGAGCATTATATTTTTGATTATATAAGTTGATATGACCCGATTCTTCCACCAAAAGGAAGTTGAATTAGCCGGTACAACATAAGGATTTTCTATTTCGTAAAAAATGAAATAAGAAAATCTATTTTTTTGTTATTAAAAAAGTAATAAATTATATACATTAATCTATTAAGATAATTGCAGCAATGTTTATTCAAAACTTGACAATAAAAATTAAGATTATAATAAGACACATATTATTAATGAAGTATTGGAAACAATCATAACATAAAAGATGAAAAAATGGGATTGACAAGGGTAAATAAGTAAGCTAAAATAAAATGGCACTTTGTTAAAAAATCATATGCGATCAACTTAAAAAATAAGCAAAAAATTATTGACTTTAATTCGTAGTTATGATAAACTAACAAAGCTGTCACAAAAGACAGAGGCGTAGAAAGATGACAATAATTGCCGGTTGACACAGGTAAAGAACAGTGGTAAACTGATTTTCCTGTCAAAAAGGCAGTCAAAGAAAAAAG
>JAAYPY010000219.1 GCA_012519555.1 Tissierellia bacterium
CTCTATTTTATTACCCTTTATAAGTATAGCTTGGATCATAAACCCTTGCTATACCGTGCTTATGGAACTTACACCTGCATCTTTTTTTGTTCCTTCTAACTCTGGAAGTTACTTTTGCAATTTACGTATTTGTAAAATTTGCATAATCACTTAATTATTGCAATAAATAAAAGTTAACAGAATAAAATTTATGTTAACCAATATGTTGATTGTATTACATAACATTTGTCAGGATATATAACAGGCACCTCAAGGTGCCTGTTATAAAAAACTTTATAATATCAATATGACTTAATCACCTTCCGAGGGAGTGTCTTTATCGTCTGATGACAGTTTAATTTCTCCTATGTTGAACTTTTCCAATACTTTCTTTTCTATTTCAGCCATAAGTTCAGAGTTTGATAAAAGAAATTCCTTTGAATTTTCTCTGCCTTGTCCTATTCTTGTATTTTCGTAAGAATACCATGCACCGGCTTTATTTACAACTCCTGCTTCCACTGCCATATCAAGTATGCATCCTTCTCTTGATATGCCTTTGCCGTATATAATATCAAATTCAGCTTGTTTAAAAGGAGGAGCTACCTTATTTTTAACAATCTTAACTCTGGTTCTGTTGCCATAAACATCATCACCCTTTTTTAATGTTTCAATCCTTCTAACGTCCAATCTCATTGAGGCATAGAATTTTAAGGCACGTCCGCCGGTTGTTGTTTCGGGATTGCCAAACATTACACCTATTTTTTCTCGCAGCTGGTTTATAAAAATGGCTACTGTGTTTGATTTGCTTATAGCTCCTGCTAATTTTCTCAAAGCTTGGGACATTAATCTTGCCTGAAGTCCCATGTGTGAATCTCCCATTTCTCCGTCTATTTCGGCTTTTGGCACTAAGGCAGCTACCGAGTCAACGACTAATATATCTATAGCACCGCTTCTGACTAATGCTTCAGCTATTTCAAGAGCTTGCTCCCCGGTATCGGGCTGCGAAATAATAAGCTCTTCAACCTTTACACCTAAATTCTTGGCATAGGCAGGGTCAAGCGCATGCTCTGCGTCAATGAAAGCAGCTATTCCTCCCATTTTCTGTGCTTCTGCTACTATATGTAATGCAACGGTTGTTTTGCCCGAGGACTCGGGCCCAAATATTTCAATGATTCTTCCTTTTGGTACTCCTCCTATTCCGGTTGCAATATCAAGAGGCAGCGCACCGGTTGGTATGGCTTCTATATTTAATTTTGCATTCTCTCCAAGTTTCATTATAGAACCTTTACCGAATTGTTTTTCAATTTGAGCAATGGCAAGCTCAAGTGCTTTATCTTTTTCCATATCCGACTCCTTATAGAACATTCGTTCACTTTCGATTATACATGAAATAATATGCCTTGTCAAACGATTTTAATTTTTTATTACATCAATATTATCATAAATATATACAGCTCCTGAGGTTATGGTCAGCAATAGGGTTATAGCCGTCAAAGGTGCTATCAAAGGACCTGTAAAACCAAAATAACCTGTATGATTCAATAAAACAACTATAATTAACAGCATTTGAAAGACTGTTTTTATTTTCCCCCATGCATTAGCAGCAATAGTGACACCTTTTGAAGCAGCTAATGTTCTGAATCCTGAAACTAAAAATTCCCTTGATATGATTACTACGACAACCCATGCACTTAAATAATCAATCTCTACAAATGCAATAAATGCTGATGCTGTCAAAAGCTTATCCGCAAGAGGATCCATAAATTTTCCGAAATCAGTAACTAATTTATCTCTTCTTGCGATGTGTCCGTCAATTGCATCAGTAACAGCTGCGCCTGCAAAAATTAGCAGAGGCAGAAACTTAAAAAATCCTCCGCTTATGTATAAGAATAATAGAAAGAAAGGGATTAAAAGTACTCTTATAACCGTAAGCTTGTTTGGTAAATTTAGGCTCTTAAACCAATTAATAATCTTCATAATCTACATCTCCTATCAAATCATATTCTAATGCGTCATTAATCCTAACTTTGTAAATGCTGCCTAAGGTTAATTCTTCTTCTGATGTAACATAAACACATCCGTCAATTTCAATCGAATCCATGTAGCTTCTGCCAACATAGACATTTCCTGCATCCTTCTCTTCAATTATAACATCATAGGTCTTGCCGATTTTCAACAAATTGTTTTGATAAGATATCCCTTGTTGAATTTCCATTAACTCATTTAGTCTTTGTTCTTTTATATCTTCTTCTATTTGCCCCGACAGCTTGTAGGCCGGAGTATGCTCCTCTCTTGAATATTTGAAAACTCCCACTCGGTCAAGCCTGTATTCTTTCAAAAAATTCTTTAATTCTTCATGCTCATCCCAAGTTTCACCGGGAAAGCCTGTTATTAGGGATGTGCGTATAACTGCATCTTTTACTTCCCTCCGAATTTTTTGTATAAGAGATGTAATTTGTTCTTTGCTTGTCTTTCTGTTCATTCTTTTTAAAATATTGTCGTTGATATGCTGCATTGGAATATCAAAATATTTAAGAAGTTTTTTATTATTTATAAATTCACTTATAAGCTCATCATAAATATCTTCCGGATATAAATAATGAATTCTAATCCACTGAATACTTTCTATTTCAGATATCTTTTGAATAAGCTCATGGAGTTTTTTCTTACCGTATATATCAATTCCATATTTGCTGGTGTCTTGTGCAATAATTATTATCTCTTTTGCTCCCTTGCCGGCAAGGAGCTTGGCTTCCTCAACCACATTTTCGATTTTACGGCTTTTATATGGCCCTCTAAGCTTTGGAATAACACAATAGGTACAATTATTGCTGCACCCTTCAGCTATTTTTAAATAGGAAACCCAAGCTTCAGTCAAAGTATTTCTTGGAAGCTCCTTGTCAATATTTAGTTCGGATTCTGTATCTATTAGTAATTCCCTATTATTTTCGTATTCTTCTATGTATTGGTCAATTCTTTCAAAACATGAGGTACCAATGATGATGTCAATTTCAGGTATTTCTTTTGCCAGCTCTTCCCCGAATCTTTGCGATAAGCATCCGGTGACAATTATTTTCGCATTTTTGTTTATCTCGTTTTTTAAATCTGCTGCATATAGTATTGCATTTACTGATTCCTGCTGTGCATCATTTATGAATGAGCATGTGTTTATTATGATGTAATCTGCCTTGTCTGCATAATCTGTAATCTTGTATCCTTTTTTTGTAAGTATGCCCAGCATATTTTCCGAATCAACAAGATTTTTTGAGCATCCCAATGAATGCATATATATTTTTTTCATTTATTTATTAATTCCCTCTCATTTGGTCTAATTCTTCTTTTGTAACAAGGACTTTTCTTGGTTTGCTTCCCTCATGTCCCCCTACGATGCCTCTTTCCTCCAATTGATCAATAATTCGCGCAGCTCTTGAATAGCCTACTCTGAATTTTCTTTGAATATAGGATACTGATGCTTGACCATCATTTACCACCGTTTCAATTGCCTGCTCCAAGTATTCATCAACTTCTTCGCTAGAAGTCTGGTTTTCTATTTCTTTGATAATTTCATTTTCTTTGTCAGCCTTTACTTCGATTCGCTGCTCCTTAATAAAGTCAACCACACGTTTTATTTCATCATCTGATATGAACGTTCCTTGTATTCTTACCGGCTTCGGAAGGCCAATGGGGTGATAAAGCATATCTCCTTTGCCTAAAAGTTTTTCTGCTCCTCCCGTATCTAAAATGGTTCTTGAATCTATATGAGATGATACGGCAAAAGCAATACGAGAAGGAATATTAGCTTTAATAACACCTGTAATAACATCAACGGAAGGTCTTTGCGTGGCAATTACTAAGTGCATGCCGCAAGCTCTTGCAAGTTGAGCAATACGAGTTATATATTCTTCCACCTCAGCTGAAGCTACAGTCATCAAGTCTGCCAACTCATCTATTATTATTACAATTTTTGGCATCCTTTCCTTGTTTTCTTTTGTCATTCTTTTATTGTAGGAATCTATTTCTCTAACACCGTTTTGTGCAAAAATTTTGTATCGGTTTGTCATTTCCATTACTGCCCAGTTTAGGGCATTTGCTGCCTTCCTGGGGTCTGTTACAACAGGTATCAATAAATGAGGAATACCATTGTAGATGCTAAGCTCAACAACTTTCGGGTCTATTAGTATCAGCTTCACTTCATCCGGTTTTGCTTTAAATAAAATACTCATTATAAGTGAATTTATGCATACGCTTTTACCGGAGCCTGTAGCACCCGCTATTAACAAGTGAGGCATCTTATCAATATGTGCAATTATATTTTTGCCTGCAATATCCTTTCCGAGTGCAAAAGGAAGGTTTGTTGCAGCAGTTTTATACTCTCTTGATTCAATTATACTCCTCAAATATACGCTTGTTTTTGCTCTGTTGGGTACTTCTATTCCAATTGCGGCTTTACCGGGTATTGGTGCTTCCATTCGTATTTCCGAAGTTGCAAGGGCCAATGCTATATCATTTGACAAGGCTGTTATACGGCTTACTTTTATTCCGGGTGAAGGTTGTATTTCATACCTGGTAATAGTGGGACCCTTATTTATTTGAAGTATGTTGCAAGGTATATTAAAGCTGTTTAATGTTTCAATAAGCTTTTCTCCGTCCCTTTTTAAATCTTCCTTATCACCTCTTACCTGTTGGGGCAGCGGATCTAAAAGTTTGATGGATGGCAGTTTGTAATTGTCTGTTTTGTTATCTGTAATGGTAATAATGTCATCTGTAATCTCTTTTTTTTCAAATTTTTCTTTTGATTCTTTATTTAGTTCAGTTTTTGAAGGCTCAGTCTTATTTTCTGTTTTTGGTATGTCTTCGATTTTCAACTGAGTGATTTCAGTTTTTTTATTCTCTTGGGCAGGACTCATATAATCATAAATTTGTATATTTTCATCTTGCTGCCTTTTGGAAGATGCTTCCTTTTTAGTCTTGCTTTCATCCTCTTCAGTAAATATAAATTTAGATAAGGCGTTAATAATTTTCTTTATATATTTTGTAATTAGTTTAATAATACCTATTATGCTTTGATTTGTAAGAAGGACAATGGATGAAAATATAAGTGCTCCCAATGCTATGTATGTACCGTTCTTTCCAATGAGCTTAACAAATATAAATGTGATTATATTTCCTGTAACACCTCCTCCTTTATTTAGTATTCCAAGGTCAGAGGATGTTTTAACCAATTCCTGAAAGTCTTGACTTGCATCCATAAGAGCATACACTTCCGGATCAGATACTGCCCTGTAGATGATTAAACATAGAAAAAAACCAATAATTGCAGCTATTTGATTATTATCATTCAATATTATTATATTTAAAAGTCTCAGAACTCCTAAAGCTAATATAAAATAAGGCAATACTTCAGAGCCTGCCCCGAATGCTGAATGAGTAAACAGATTTATACTTCTGCCTATTATTCCTGTCTGAGCTTCCTTTGTGGTTACAACAATCATGAACACAGCAAAAGATACTAGAAAAATACCCGTTATTTCTTTTGTTAAGATACTTTTAGCTGATGCTTTGGTGCTTGTACTCTTTTTGCTTACACTAACTTTTTTTGTTGGTTTATTTGTTTTCTTAGTGGATGTTTTAGCCATTTAAAGCATTTTCCCCCTATTTCTTTGTAAATTTAATTATATCATAGCATGTGAGCATTCCGCAATGATAATTTACCTAAATCCATCATAGGGGGCGAAGCTATGCAATGACAATTACATCTTATCAATAAGTTCCCTAAGTTTTTTCATTGCTTTGCTGAATCCGCCGATTTCGTCTATAAGTCCTATTTTTACAACTTCTTCTGCATTTAAAACTGTTCCCACATCATTTGCTATTTCGTCGGTATCATACATGTATTCTAAAAGTGCCTGTCTATCAACATTTGAGTTCATTACAATGAAGTTGGTAATCCTTTCCTGCATTTTTTGAAAATATCTGAAGGTCTGAGGCACTCCTATTACTAATCCGCTGGTTCGTATGGGATGAATAGTCATTGTTCCGGTAGGTGCTATGAAAGAATATTCCGCCGAAACTGCCAAGGCTGTTCCAATGCTGTGCCCTCCTCCCAATACAATGGAAACCGTAGGCTTAGTAATACTTGCCACTAATTCAGAAATAGCTAAACCCGCTTCTACATCTCCTCCCATAGTATTTAACAATATAAGCACTCCTTTTATCTGAGGGTCCATTTCAGCTCCTATAAGCAAAGGTATTATGTGCTCATATTTTGTTGTTTTGCTTTGAGGAGGCAATGAAGTATGCCCTTCAATTTCTCCGATTATGCTAATGAAACAAATATCTTTTACAGGCTCTACCTGAGTGACGCTTCCAACCTGTTTAACATTTTCTATAGGTTGGCTGCTGTCTTCATTGTCATTTGGTGTACCGCTGAATATAAAAGGATTTATTGGCTCCTTTGTGGATTGTGTTTGTTTATTGTTTCTTTGTCCATCCATATCGTTGAAAGGTAGCTGTGTTGTTTGTTGCGGGATATTAAGGTTATTGTTTTTCATTATTCCTCCATTAAAAAATAATCAGGTATTCCTGATTATTCTTTGGAGTTTTATAAATTTTATACATAATTAATATATGTACTATATTCAGTTGAATGTCTTGAGAACGAAGTCTCCTTCACCAAAACATTTACTCCCTTTGGTCGTATGTTTTGGGAAATCGTTGCGAATGACCTACCAGCCATTTATCAGAAAAAAGACTCTGATAAATGGGGTTAGGGCATCTTTATTCATTTTCAATGATAATCATGTCGTTTCCAATTTTTTTGATGCTTTTCCACAGAATTTCTTTTCTTTTTGGTTCTTTGAAAAATGCAAAAGGTGAGTTGCTTCCTGAAATAAAACTGATTATTTCACCTGTTTTTTCATCTATAACCAAGTCACAGTCACCGAAAATCCCCAGATTTTCCCCAGTGTCCACATTAATAATTTCTTTGCTGTATAATTCGCTTAGCTTCATTTATATTCCCCCCTATAATCTACAACTATTACTCAGCTTATTATTATATCAATGAATTCCTGTATGTCCGAAACCTCCCTGCCCTCTTTCTGTTTCGTTTAGCTCTTCAACTAATTCAAATTTCACTTGCTCGTGCTTCATTATTACCATTTGAGCAATTCTATCTCCGCTGTTTATGGTAAAATTCTCGCTTCCTAAGTTTATTAATATTACCTTTATTTCCCCTCTGTAATCAGAATCGATGGTTCCGATACCGTTTACAAGACTTATGCCGTGCTTGATTGCTAAACCGCTTCTTGCCCTGATTTGTGCTTCGTAACCTTCAGGAATTTCAATAAATAAACCTGTTGGAATCAATACTCTTTCCATTGGTTTTAATATTAATGGTTCATCAAGATAGGCCTGGAGATCTACTCCCGCAGAGCCCTTTGTTTCGTAATCAGGTAATTTAAAGGGATTGCTTTTTACTAGTTTAATTTTCATATTTTTCTCCTAATACTTTATTAATTTTATCCTCAATATCAGAATGAATATTTAAATTTCCCGTAAAAGTAATACTCAGGTTCTCAATTTTAAACAAGTCTTTAGCAACATTTAATACATCCTCTATTTCAACTTTATTGATAGCTTCTATTATTTCATCCGGATATAAAATTTCATTATATAAAAGCTCTCTTCTGCCGATGGCCGACATTCTGCTTGATGTACTCTCGAGGCTTAAAATATAATTACCTTTTATCTGTTGTTTAGCTCTCATGAATTCTTCTTCCGTAATATTCCCGTTTTTTATGCTTGACATCTCTGTTAATATTGTCCTTAAAGCGTCTTCAACCTGTTCGTAACTCATACCTGCATAAATGCTGAAAATACCAGTATCGGAATAATTTGATACAAATGAATATATAGAATAAACCAGACCCTTTTTCTCTCTTACTTCCTGGAAGATTCTTGAGCTCATTGTGCCGCCGAATAAATTATTTAACACCAACAAGGAATGGTAGTTTTTATCGTGTCTTCCAAATGTTTTGTTGCCTATACACATGTGAAGCTGTTCTAAATCTTTGTTAATACCTACTACCTTCCTTTGATAATTTGATTCGGTATGTATTTTTTTTACTTCCTTATTCACCCAAGCCTTGAATTGTTCCTCTATCTGCTCTATAAATTCTTCCTCATCAAAACTACCGGCGATTGAGATTACCGTATTTGATGGAGAATAATTTTCATACATATAGCTTTTTACTTTATCTTTGGTAAAAGTTTTCAGATTCTTTTCGGTTCCAAGAATATTGTAGGCCATAGGACTTTCATTAAATATGATTTCAGATAATTTATCATGTACAATATCCTCAGGCGAATCTTCATACATTTTTATTTCTTCTATAACAACAGATATTTCTTTATCTATTTCCTCCTGTGAAAATACAGAGTTGAAAAACATATCTGAAAGTATATCGACTGCTTCTTTAATGTTTTCATCCAATACTTTAACGTAAAAGCAGGTGCATTCCTTGCTTGTAAAGGCATTAATCTGACCGCCTATACTGTCAATTTCCTCTGCAATTTCGTTTGCTTTTCTATTTTTTGTTCCTTTAAAAAGCATATGTTCTATAAAGTGCGATAATCCGTTTGTTTCATCATTTTCGTTATTTGAGCCTACATTTACCCATATACCGATGGATGCAGACCTTACATAATCAATTTTTTCCATTACTATTCTGATTCCGTTATCTAATGTGTGCTTTTTTATCATTTTTCCTCCGGTTAAACTTTTCCATGCAGTTTACAATGGGTAAGGCTTACTCACCATAAGGGTGTGTTCCAAAGCTCTTTCCCCTACCATTTTAACCCTCATAGTTCTGAGTCTGCCTATAATTAGCAATAGTATAATAATTGTTAAAAAGATAATAATTAAAAATTTTCTTATAAAATCAGCATTGCAAAAAAATTTCATAAATCTCCCCCTTATCATATATGTATTATTAAAAGGGTTTCTTTATGATATATATCTATATTAATATTATCAAATTTTTTCATAAATTACAACATATTCTTAAATAACAAAAATCAAGGTCTTTGCCTCGATTTTATTGTCTTGGTTGCCATCTTATTTATTTTGATTAGTTTTGAGTCTGCTGCATTGCCGCTTTTCTTGAAAGCTTAATTTTGCCTTTTTCGTCGATACCGATTACTTTTACTAATACTTCATCTCCCACTTTCAAAACTTCCTCGACTTTAGCGACTCTTTTGTTGTCTATCTGTGAAATATGAAGCAAGCCGTCTTTATTTTCGGAAAGTTGAACGAAAGCTCCGTAGGATTCTATTCTGACAACTTTTCCTAAGATAATTTCATCTACTTCAATTTCTTTAACTATGCCTTCAATTATTTTCTTAGCCTTGTATGCACTTTCAACATTTTCAGCAGCTATAGAAACAGATCCGTCATCTTCAATATCAATTTTAACCCCTGTTTCTTCAATAATCTTATTTATTACTTTTCCGCCTGAACCTATTACATCTCTTATCTTTTCAGGGTCAATGTTCATTGTAATAATTTTAGGTGCGTACTTGCTTACTTCTTCCCTTGGTTTGTCAATGCACTCTAGCATTTTATCCAAAATGAACATTCTTCCTGTATGAGCCTTTTTAAGAGCATTTGACAAAATTTCCTTGTCAATTCCGTGAACCTTTATATCCATTTGAATTGCAGTAACTCCATCTTTAGTTCCTGCAACCTTAAAATCCATGTCTCCAAGGAAATCTTCCATACCTTGAATATCTGTCAGTACAACCACCTTGTCTCCTTCTTTCATAAGCCCCATTGCAACGCCTGCAACCGGCGCTTTAATGGGAACACCTGCATCCATCAAGGCTAAGGTTGAGCAGCACACACTTGCCTGAGATGTCGAGCCGTTTGAGCTTAATACTTCTGAAACAAGTCTGATGGTGTATGGAAATTCTTCTTCACTTGGAATAACTGGCTCTAAGGCTCTTTCTGCCAACGCACCATGGCCTATTTCCCTTCTTCCCGGCCCTCTTGAGGGTTTTGTTTCACCAACAGAGTAGGATGGGAAATTGTAATGATGCATGTAACGTTTTGAAGTTTCTTCCGAAATACCATCCAATGTCTGCTCATCACTGGATACTCCAAGTGTAGCAACAGTTAGAACCTGAGTCTGTCCTCTGGTAAAAAGTCCTGAACCGTGTGTCCTTGGCAGGATACCAACCTCACAAGATATCTTCCTTATTTCGTCTATTCCCCTGTTGTCAGGTCTAATACCTCTTTCAAGAATGTTTTCTCTTACTTTTTCTTTAACTATTGAATATAAAGCGTCGTCAATATCTTCTTCGTTTTCAGGGTATTTTTCCAAAAATATTTCTTTGGCTGCAGCTTTAAAGTTATCTATGTTTTCTTGTCTTTTAAGTTTGTCTCCTTCAATAATGGCGTCATTGATTATGGGAGCTGCATATTCCCTAATTTCTTTTTCAATATTCTCGTCGCATACAAAGCAGCTGTAATCTGATTTTTCTTTACCTGTCTCTTTAGTAATTTCATTTATGAAATCACAGAGTTTTTTGATTTCTTCATGTGCGAATAATATTGCACTTAAGATAAGCTCTTCTTTAACTTCTTTTGCACCTGCTTCGACCATCATGATTGCATCTTTTGTTCCGGATACGGTTAAATCAAGTGTCGTTATTTCTCTTTCTTTGCTGTTTGGGTTAACTATAAAGTTCCCGTCTATAAGACCTATATTCACAGCACCGGTAGGTCCTTCAAATGGTATGTCTGATATGGACAAGGCAATTGATGAGCCTAACATCCCTGCTATTTCTGGCGAACAGTCCTGATCTACCGATAAAACGGTTACAGTTACCGATACGTCATTCCTGTATCCTTTTGGGAAAAGTGGTCGCAAAGGCCTGTCAATTAAACGTGAAGTCAATATTGCCTTTTCTCCGGGTCTTCCTTCTCTTTTTATAAAACCACCGGGTATTTTCCCTACAGAATATAGTTTCTCCTCAAAATCTACACTCAGAGGGAAAAAGTCAATACCTTGCCTTGGCTCTTTTGAGGCCGCTACATTAGCCATTATTACAGTGTCACCGTATTGAACTATACATGAGCCGTTTGCTAATTCTGCAATTTTGCCGATAGTTACTTTTAACTCCCTTCCTGCAAGCATGTATTTAAATATTTTTTCTTCCATGGTACCTCCTTTATCAGTAAAATAGAAAGCGGGTTCCCCCGCTTTACCGTTTATCTTCTTAATCCTAATTTTGCAATAATGCTTCTATATCTTTCGATGTCAGTTTCTTTCAAATAATTAAGAAAACCCCTTCTTTGCCCAACCATTTGCAAAAGACCTCTTCTTGAATGATGGTCCTTTTTGTTATCCTTTAAATGTTCGGTAAGATTATTAATTCTGTAAGTCAACAAAGCTATTTGAACTTCCGGTGAACCAGTATCCTTTTCATTAATTCTGTACTGTTCAATAATTTGTTTTTTGATATCTTTATTCATTTTAACCTCCAAGTATAATTATTTCACCATAATCCAAGCAAAACGTTGAGGAGTCGTTAAACTTAGTCTATGGAACTAATAAAGTCTATCATATTAAAGGATTTTTGTAAACATTATTTTTTAGAAATTCCAATTATTTTACATTATTATGCTTTATCTATGAAGACAATGTCTCTGTTTTCTTCGATTTTTTTGTCAAATATCAAATTTGCTCCGTTCTTGTTTGAAACAATGTTCATAATATATTCTTTCTTTCCCAGCTTTACAAGATATTTACCATCGGGTGGGACTAAAATACTGTTTTTATTATCTACAAAACCTATGTTCTTATTATAGTCTATATCTAATTCATCATAATATATGGTGAATTTATTTAATAAAAGTGTGTTAGCTTCATGGATTTTACCTTCATTAAGCAGTTTCCTGACCAATGTTGAGCTAATCGCAATTCCGTTATACTTAACCGGTGGGATTTCCTCTACAAAATATCCGTATTTGTCTTGAAGCTCTTTCAAAGTATTAATATTGCCCGCTGCCTTGTGACCGAAAGTAAAATTATAGCCGACTACAATATTTTTAGCATTATAATCGTCCACCAACATCTTAATGAAATGTTCCGGTGAATATTTAGATACAATCTCATTTAACTCTATTTCTATAACTTCATCTATATCGTAAGATTTCAGTATTTCTAATTTTGTATAAGGACTGTTGATGTATTTCATATTCATGGAAGACTTTTTGAGGTCATTCCTTACATATTTAAATGTTATTATTATACTTCTTTGAGCTGTTTCATTGCTTAGCTCAATCATTCTTCTTATTAGAACATCATGTCCGACATGTATGCCGTCAAAGTTACCGATTGCAATACATGAACCGTTTGTTATTACCATATTCTTCACCTGTTATATAAGCATTTTGTCTATTTTTACTTTGCCATCTTTTATTTCTCCGATACCTATAAGCTTATTCCTGCAATATACATAGATTTCATCGCTTATTAAGTTTATGCCTGCATCCACTGCATTACCGGCCGTCAATCTGTCATAATGCTGCGGTTGGACAGTTATTTTATCTAATTCATATATATCTTCAACAGGAATTAAACATTCTTTCAATCTATTGGTATCATTTAAAAACTTCAGTTGTTCTAAGGTTACAGAATTATTAATATGTAAACCTTTAGATTCAGTTCTTATTAATATTCCCATATGACCAAAAGTACCTAAACTGTTACCAATATCATTACAAAGAGTTCTCATATATGTTCCCTTGCTGCATTTGACTTTTAATAGCGCACTGTTTCCGTTAAATTTAAGCAGCTTAATATCAATAATATTTATCTTTCTTCCTTCTTTTTCTACCTGAATATTCTGTCTTGCATATTCGTATAGTTTTTTCCCCTTTAGTTTTACAGCTGAATATGCGGGAGGAATTTGAATCAGCTCTCCTGTAAATTCTTCTAAAACTTCATTTAATTCCTCCATGGTTACCGAAACATTTTCTGATTTGTTTGTAACCATGCCATAGCTGTCTTGAGTGTCAGTGCTCTTCCCTAGTACGAGTTCACATATATATTCTTTGTCGCCGCTCATTAAGTATTCGCTGAATTTTGTAGCTTTACCTACACAAATAACCAATACTCCTGCTGCATTGGGATCAAGAGTACCTGCATGGCCTGCTTTTTTTATATTTAAAGTTTTTCTTACGGTGTTTACAACATCATGGGATGTCATACCTGTTGGTTTTAAAATATTCAGTATTCCTATCATTTCATTAAAAGCTCTTTAAATTCCTCTATTATTATCCTTTTTGCATTTTCTATGTTTTCTTTAAGTTCAAAACCGGCAGCTTTCGCATGGCCTCCACCTTTGTATTTAAGAGAAACGGCTGAAACATCAATATTATTCTTTGATCTTAAGCTTACCTTTGTGCTTTCATCATATTCTTTTAGCACGCAGGATACTTCAACTTCTTTTATTTCTCTTATGTATTCAACAACACCGTCAACGTCGGCCATTTCTGCATTGTTTTTAGCTAAAAGCTCTTTTGTCATAGCCGTTATGCCTAACTTGTTGTCATAATGCAGTTCAATACTGCTTACACAGTCTATAAATGCTCTTACCACATTGGCGGGTTTGGAATTATAAACGATGTTATCTATTTCAGACACATTGACACCAAGGTCAATGAGCTCTGCTGTTTTTACATGTGTCCGGCTTGTGGTGTTTGAATAAGAGAATTTTCCTGTATCTGTTAAAATAGCCAGATATATTAGAACCGCAACTTCAGTGGTAATGTCCATTTCCGTAAGCTTCAATATATCATATAAGAGCTCACCGGTGGAACTCATTTCAGAATATATAATATTGATATCACCAAAGCCTTCATTTGTTTTGTGATGGTCGATTACTACAGTAATCTTTGAATTTTTTAATACATCTTCAAACTGCCCAAGTCTTTTTGTGTCGCTTGTATCCAATACAAACAAAAGGTCAAACTTTTCATTGTCATAGTTTTTTGTTATAATGTTTTCATCTATAAATGTCCTATAATTAAAAGGAATAATCCCGTCTATCATGATTGTGATGTTTTTATCGAAAGGTTTCAGGAAGTTATACAGGGCCATTACTGACCCTATACAGTCTCCATCAGGTGCCATGTGTCCTGCTATACAGATATTTTCAGAAGTATTTATTAAACTTAATATTTCCTTCACATCATTCTTCAGCATTATCTTCATTAACCTTTCTAATTCTATCTTCTTCAATAATTTTGTCAATAAGGCTGCTCATATGCATGCCTCTTTCAATTGAATCATCCTTGATAAATATCAGTTCAGGAATAATTCTCATTTTTACTTTTTTGCCTATTTCTCTTTTTATAAAACCCTTGGCACTTTCTAAAGCCCTTAAAGTTGTTTCAATATCATTGTAGTCTGATACATAAACTTTAGCATACTTTAAGTCTTCTGTTACTTGGACATCAGTTATGCTCATGAGCTCTGAAATTCGAGGGTCTTTCACATCACTTCTGATTATCTCGCATAATACTCTTTTAACTTCTTCCGACAACCTGTTATTTCTTCTGTTTGCCATTTCCTACCTCTTTAGTTTTATCTTTTTATTTCTTCCATTATATAGGCTTCCATAGAGTCGCCTTCCTTAATATCATTGTATTTTTCAATGCCGATTCCGCCTTCATAACCGCTGTTAAGCTCAGATACGTCATCTTTAAACCTTTTCAATGATGCTATTTGTCCGTCGTGGATTACAATATCATTGCGAAGCAGTCTTATCTTTGATTTTCTTGTAATTTTACCGCTTGTTACATACACTCCGGCAACAACCCCCACGTTTGGAACCTTGAAGGTTTGTCTTACCTCTGCCCTTCCCATAATTACTTCCTTATATATAGGTTTAAGCATCCCTTTTACTGCAGATTCAATATCTTCAATTGCATTGTAAATTATATTATAGGTACGTACATCCACATTTTCTTGTTTAGCAAGGTCAATAGCAGCTACGGAAGGTCTTACGTTAAATCCTATAACTATTGCATTTGATGCGGAAGCAAGCAGAATATCATTTTCGTTTATTCCTCCTACACCACCGTGTATGGGATTAACCTTAACCTCTTCCATGCTTAGTTTTTGCAGTGATTGCTTAACTGCTTCTATTGAGCCGCTCACATCTGCTTTAATTATGATATTTAAATCTTTTACTTCACCCTTTTGAATTCTTTCATATAAGTCATCGAGTGATACCTTCGATGAAACATTGATACTTTCAAGATGCTTTTTATCCTTGCGTTTTTCAGCAATGTTTTTTGCATCCTTTTCATTCTCCATTACCAGTAAAATATCTCCTGCCTGGGGTACTTCTGAAAGTCCGAGTATTTCTACGGGAACAGACGGACCTGCTTGGTTAATTCTTTTCCCTTTTGAATTAAACATGGCTCTCACTTTTCCATGGGTGCTCCCCACCAATACATAATCACCTTTTTTCAAGGTTCCTTTTTCAATCAAAACTGTTGCGACAGGACCTCTTCCTTTATCAAGCTTGGCTTCAATGATTGTACCCTTTGCCTTTCTGTTTGGATTAGCTTTTAATTCCTGTACCTCTGCAACCAAGAGAATCATTTCCAACAGTTCTTCAATACCGGTGCGTTTTTTTGCTGAAACGGGTACAAATATAGTATCTCCTCCCCATTCCTCGGATATTACACCATGTTCTGATAGTTCCTGTTTTACTCTATCAGGGTTTGCAGTAGGCTTGTCGATTTTATTAACTGCTACAATTATCGGAACTCCTGCTGCCTTTGAATGACTGATTGCTTCAATGGTCTGAGGCATTACCCCGTCATCTGCAGCTACAACTATTATCGCTATATCCGTAACCTTTGCTCCTCTGGCTCTCATTGCTGTAAATGCCTCGTGTCCCGGTGTATCAAGAAATGTAATTTTTTTACCGTTAATTTCAACCTGTGAAGCTCCAATATGCTGGGTGATTCCTCCTGCTTCAAGCTCAGTAACTGAAGTATCCCTTATTGCATCTAAAAGAGATGTCTTACCATGGTCAACATGACCCATTACGGTTACTATGGGAGGTCTTGGCAGCAATGATTTTTCATCATCTTCATCTTCTTTAAACAATGAATCCTCTAAGTTTTGCAGTTCATCCACAACTTCTATTTTATTTACTTTAGCACCTAATTCTTCCCCAATCAATGATGCCGTATCATAGTCGATTTCCTGGTTCATGTTAGCCATTACTCCAAGCATAATCAATTTTGATATAACAAGATTTACGGGAACCCCTAATTTGTCGGCAAACTCTCTTACAACAATGGAATCCTCCATACTGATAGTTTTAACCTTGTGCTGTTTTTGCTCAGGACGACTTTGATGCTGGGGCTTTTTTTGTTTTTGCTTATCCTTACTAAACTCTTTCTTAGTCTCCTTTTTATTTTTTTCTGCCTCTAATGACGTTTTTTGAGCTCCCGGTTTAGTCGGAGTATGTTTTTTAACCGGTGATAATAGTTTCTTATCAACCTTTTTTAGTTTTGCCTGATTCAAATCTATTTTTTCATCAATCAAGGGCTCATCATCAATAATGGCACTTTTGCTGCTCTTAACTACCTTTGTTTTTTTACTGTTATTCAGAATGCTTAAGGCCTTTTTAAATCTTAAAACTTCTAAATCAGTCAAGGAACTCATATGATTTTTCACAGTTATTCCTAATTCTTGTTCGACCAATTGAGCAAGATCTTTGCTGTTCATTTCTAATTCTTTTGCAAGTTCATATATTCTCATGCAACCACCTCCGGTTTATACATTATTTAATAAATAGGCTGCTATGTTCTTGTCACTTATTGACAGAACGCTCACCACATTTTTTCCAAGGCTTTTCCCCAATATTTCTTTTTCACCGAACTCAATATATTCACAATTATACTTATTACATATAAATTTTATGTTCTTCTTCGTTTTTTCTGAAGCATCACATGCAATTATAACCAAAAAACTTTTGTTATTCTCAATATTCAATTTTGTTGAATCGAAACCAATGGAAACATTTCCGCCCTTCCTTGCGATACCTAACATTGAGTATATTTTATGCATTTTTTTCTATCTCATCTTTTATAGCTTCTAATACATCTTCAGGTATTTCAGTTTCCAATGCTTTTAACAAACGCTTTGATTTAATTGCTTTATTGAAGCATTCAGTATTTTTACATATATAAGTCCCTCTGCCGTTTAATTTTCCTGTTGAGTCGAAAAATATTTCATTTTCCTTGGTTTTTACAATTCTGCATAATTCCTTTTTTGGAAAGCTCTCCATGCAGCCGATACATTTTCTCATAGGTATTTTTCGTTTTTTCATACTTCCTCCTGAGATTGTTCATTGTGCTGAGATTCGCTTATAATATCAATTTTCCATCCTGTAAGCTTTGCAGCAAGTCTTACATTTTGTCCTTCCTTTCCTATTGCCAAGGAAAGCTGATTGTCCGGAACCACAGCCACTGCCGTTTTTTCTTTTTCATTGACTGTAACCATAACTATTTTTGCAGGACCTAAGCTGTTGGCAATAAATTTTTCGGGATCTTTTTCATAAATTATAATATCAATTTTTTCTTGATTTATTTCATCAATTATATTTTTAACCCTTACGCCCTTGTTTCCTACACAGGAGCCTATGGGCTCAACATTGGGATCATGAGAAAAAACAGCAATTTTTGTTCTTGAGCCTGCTTCTCTTGCAATTGAATATATTTCAATAATACCGTCATGAATTTCAGGCACTTCTAACTCAAATAATCTCTTAACTAGATTGGGATGACTTCTTGACAACATAATATTGGCACCCTTGCCTGTGTTTTTAACCTCCAAAATAACAGTTTTTATTCTGTCGCCGATATTATATACTTCTCCGGGTATTTGTTCGTTTAAGGATAATATACCCTCAATTTTGCCTAAGTCCACAAATATATTGCCTTTATTTTCCCTTTGCACAACTCCTGTCAAGATATCTGATTCTCTTCCATAGAATTCACTGAAAATTGACTCTCTTTCAGCTTCGCGGATTTTTTGCAGTATTACCTGCCTTGCAGTTTGTGCTGCTATACGTCCGAAATCTTTCTTGGGTTTTATTTCAATTTTTACAATATCACCCAACTCAAGTTTTTTATCAATTGTCTTAGCTTCTTCCAAAGAAATCTCCAAATTATTGTTTTCAACACTTTCTACAACGGTTTTGTCCTGATAAAGCTTATATTCACCATTTTCTTTATCTATGTCAATACTGAAATTAGTAGCCTTACCATAGTTTTTCTTATATCCTGTTTCCAATGCAGATCTAATGGCTTCCAAAACAACATCTTGGTCGATACCCTTCTCTCTTTCGAGCTCTTTCAGCGCATTCAAAATATCCTTGTTCATTTAATAAACCCCTCCACTAAAAATCCTCAATCACTCTATTAATCTTCGATATATCTTTTAGCTCAATTTTATGAATTTCTTCTCCGGCTTCAATAACAATATTATTATCCTTCTTTTCTTTTAATACACCTATTAAAGACTTTTTACCGTCCACAGGCTTATAAAATTTGGCTTCAACAAGATTACCGATATTGTTCTGATAATCCTCTTCTCTTTTGAATGGTCTTTCGATTCCCGGTGACGATACTTCCAAAAAGTATTGCTCAGCTATTAAGTCTGCCTCATCAAGCTTTTTGTTCAGAACCCTGCTTATATCTGCAGTATCATCCACAGTTATTCCTCCAGGCTTATCTATGTAGACTTTTAAGTACTTAAAGGGTCCTTCTTTTACATATTCAACATCAATTAGCACCATATCTCTAGTCTTTAGTATATCCTCTGTGATTTTCCAAACAGAAGATACTATATTTTTCTTGCTCATAAATATTCTCTCTCCTTTATGCTGATATAGCTATTTTTAACGCTTAAAGCGCAGGGTCATACATGTAGAAAGAGTGGGGTCACCCACTCTTTCCGTCAAAATTCATCTTTTTATTAGTATATCATAAATTTAAAAATAAATCAAACATTTTTTATATCCCTAAACATTAAAAATCGATATTTGATTTGTTTCATCCATATTTTTCAGGCAGCCGTGTTTTTCCATAACTTCTATTACGGTTTTTGATACCTTGGCTCTTCTTATGATGTCTTCGATAGAAATAAATTCTGAAATCTCACGTTCCGCTCTGATATTTGCAGCTGCATTTGCTCCAAGCCCGGCAAGTCCCATAAGAGGCGGCAGTATTCCATCTTCGGTAAGCAAGAATTTTCTGTCATCGGATTTATATAAATCAACCTTTGTAAATTTAAAACCCCGCTTGTACATTTCGTAAGCAACTTCAAGAACTGTTATAAGATTCTTTTCTTTTGCAGTTTTATTATTTCCCTTTTCTTCAAGTGCATTTATAGTGCTCAATATATGGTTTTGTCCTTTTATAACAATATCTGCATCAAAGTCATCAACTTTGGTGGTAAAATATGCCGCATAAAATGCTTCCGGATAATGTACCTTAAAGTATGCAATTTTTACGGACATGGTTACATAAGCAACCGCATGTGCTTTAGGGAACATATATTTAATTTTATTGCAGGAATCTATATACCACTGGGGTACATTTTGTTCCTCCATGGATTTTTCATCCTCTTCTCTAAGCCCCTTGCCTTTACGAACCCTTTCCATTATATCAAAAGCAGCTTTCTTATCTACTCCCATTTGAATTAAGTATGTCATTATGTCATCACGGGTGGAAATAACTCCTCCGATTTCAGCATATCCTTGTTTTATTATCTCTTGGGCATTGTTAATCCATACATCAGTTCCATGTGAAAGTCCGCTTATTCTAACTAAATCCGAAAATGATTTAGGCTTTGTATCCATAATCATCTGCCTAACAAAAGGAGTTCCAAACTCAGGTATTGCCAAGGTTCCGGTAGTGCAGTTTATTTCATCCAATGTAATGCCCAATACTTCAGGGCTGTTAAATAAACTCATTGTAGCCGGGTCATCTGTGGGAATTGTTTCCTTATCCACACCTGTCAAATCTTCTAACATGCGTATGATACTTGGAGTATCATGACCTAATAGGTCAAGTTTTAAAATTCGTCCGGAAATAGATCGATAATCAAAGTGTGTGGTTATGGTACCTGCTTTTTTATTGTTTGCAGGATATTGAACAGGAGTAAAGTCATGAATATCCTTATCCGCGGGAACAATCATTACTCCTCCCGGATGCTGACCTGAGGTGCGTTTAATGCCTAAACAACCTTGAACAAGTCGGTCGATTTCTGCCTTTCTTTTAGAAATACCTCTTTCCTCAAAATAGTTTTTAACAAAACCAAAGGCTGTTTTATCGGCAATTGTACTTATTGTACCAGCCCTGAATACTTTTCCTTCTCCAAAAAGTTCTTCCGTATATCTCATGCAGACACTTTGCTCTTCACCGGCAAAATTCAAATCTATATCAGGCTCCTTGTCTCCTTCGAAACCTAAAAACACTTCAAAAGGAATATCATGACCGTCCTTTATTAATAAAGTACCGCAATCAGGACATTTTTTGTCAGGTAAATCAAACCCTGAGCCATAGCTTCCGTCTTCTATGAATTCAGAGTATTTGCAGCTTGGGCACACATAATGAGGTACCAAGGGATTTACTTCTGTTATCCCAGCCATTGTAGCCGCAAAGGATGAGCCCACTGAACCTCTTGAACCTACCAAGTATCCGTCTTCATTAGATTTTTGGACTAATTTTTGAGCAATCATGTACATTACGGAATAACCGTTGCCTATAATTGAGTTTAACTCCCTGTTTAATCTGTTTTCAACCAGTTCAGGCAGATCTTCACCATAGATTGATTTGGCATTGTCAAAACATATATTTCTAAGCTCCTTGTCAGACCCTTCCATAATGGGTGGAAATGTCCCTTTTGGAATAGGAAGTATCGGTTCAATTAAATCAGCAATTAAATTAGTGTTTTTTACAACTACTTCATAAGCTTTTTCTTTACCTAAATATGAAAAATCTTCAAGCATTTCATCGGTTGTTTTAAAATAAAGAGGTGCTTGCTCTTCAGCATCTTCATATCCTTGTCCTGACATAAGAATTCTTCTGAAGACTTCATCTTCCGGCTCCAAGAAGTGAACATCTCCGGTTGCAACAGTTATTTTTCCTGACTTTTCACCCAAATTAATAATTTTTTTATTGATTTCTTTAAGCTCCTCAACACTTTTCACTCTTTCATTATTTACCAAAAACATATTGTTGTTAAGCGGCTGTATCTCCAAGAAATCATAGTAATCTACTATTTCTTCTATTTTTTCCTTGCTGTAGCCCTCTAAAAGGGCTCTGTACAGTTCGCCTGCCTCACAGGCAGTTCCAAGTATCAAACCTTCTCTAAAATTGTTTAAAACTGATTTTAAGAGCCTTGGTTTTTTATAAAAATTGTTTATATGCGAATCGGAAACCAAATTATACAAGTTTTTAAGACCTGTAATATTTTTTACGAGAATATTGATATGGTATGATGGCTGCTTGACAATATCGATATCTTCCTTAAGGAGCTCATTTAATTTTGATAGATCGAATATTTCTCTTTCCTGCAGCTTATTCAGCAAAACTATAAAAAGCTGTGCAGTAGCATTTGCATCATCTGCTGCTCTATGGTGTTTTAAAAGATTTATACCTAATTTTTTTGTCAAAGTAGAAAGCTTATGGTTTTTAACATCTTTTATTAATGCTTTTGCCAGCTCTAAAGTATCCAAGGTTGACGGTTGGTAGTTCTTGATATTCAGTGCCTTTGTCTTTTCTCTGATAAATCCGACATCAAATTTTGCATTATGAGCTACCAAAACACAATCTTTTGTAAACTCTAAAAATGCAGACAGCGCCTCATCGATTTCAGGTTGTCCCACAAGCATGTCATCTGTAATAGAAGTTAATTCAATTATTTTTGACGGAAGCATTATGTCAGTATGTACAAATGTAGAAAAGCTGTCAACAACCTTTCTGTTTGAAATTTTTACTGCTCCAATTTCGATTATATGGTCACTTTTCGGGTTTAAACCGGTTGTTTCTAAATCAAATACAACAAAATTTGAATCCAAAATAATATTACTGCAATTATGAACAATATCGACCGTGTCATTTATGAGGTATCCTTCCATACCGTATATAACTTTAAAATTTTCATCGGCACAAACCATTGCTTCAGGATAAGCTTGTACGACACCGTGATCGGTTATTGCCAAAGCCTTATGACCCCACAGTTTAGCCTTAGCGGCATATTCTTTAAAACTATTTATACCGTCCATGGAACTCATACCTGTATGCAGATGCAGCTCTACCCTTTTTTCTTCCGCATTATCCATTCGCTTAATTTCTTCACTTGTTATCTGCATGTCTTGAATTTTAACAATTAATTCTTTTTCATAATCATCATATTCCACATTACCTGCAATTTGAAGATATTTGCCCTTTTCAATTCCTTCAGTATCGAAATCCTTTGGACAAAAATACTTACAAGTTATTGAATCACTGGCATCTGTTAAGCTGAAAGTCATTAAAACAGTACCTGTTTTCAACTCTCTTTTGTCTAGATTTACTATTCTGCCCTTAATTTTAACAAAACCTGAGTCATTTGTTAATTCGGAAATAAGAGACAAGTCTTGGCTGTCAAAATCAAATTTTTTTCTTGACCTTTTACGATAATTGACCTTTTGTGAGTTGGTGACAAGTTTTTTTTCAGAAGAATTATTGTTGATTATTTCTAATTTTTTTTGTAATTCCTCGTCAAAAATCCTTTGTGCAGTAATTGCTGCTTCACTTTCCGCTTCTTGATATATTGTTTTTATATTATAAGTTAAATTATAGTCCCCCATAATTTTAATTAGTTTTTTTTCTATCTTATTATCAATTAACTCCTTTATAAGGAGCTGATTGTTTGCAAATATAAAAAAACAGTCATCTTTAAATTCAAGTTTTATGTTATCTTTTGCCTTTGACAGTATATTTGAACCTTTACTGATTAGGTAAAAAATATTGTCTCTGATTTTCTCAATATTTTCTTGGGTCACATTTCCGTTTAATTCATATTTTATATGTATTTCAACTTCTACAGCATTGCTATAGCGATTTTTTATTTCATTCTCTATATTTTCTATTGCATTAAAATCAATAATTTCTTGGCTTAATAAGTGAAATGCGACAGTGTTTTTCTTTTCCTTCACCTCAACCTTTTCTATTGTTATTTTTTCAAGTCCATTATCGGCAAATAATTTTTTTAAAAACATAAACATCTCCCTTTTTATTCTACCAAGACAGTATATCAAATTAAAAATTTAAATACAATATGAAACATTATTTAATAAATAATTCTATGTTATGACGTTTCGTATGGTTACGATTAGTAACAATTTCGAAAAATATTATGAAATCGCTTTACTAATTTCGTTTATGATGATATTATATATATCATATTTTTGCATACCGAATTTAACCCTAGGTTATCCATCGTTAAACATCATAATTTTCCCTATAAAGACTAGAATATGCTTCAGAAAGCTTTTCAATTTTATTTATTGTGTTAAGGTTGATTTTCGGTAAGCAAAATCAATAAGAGGAGATGAGTATATGGATTGGAGAAAAGAATTATCTAATAATTTAACTTCGGCAGAAGAAGTCATTGAAGCTTTAAGTGTGGAATTATCGGATGAAGAAATCGATAAGTTAAAGCAAATCATTGAAAGATATCCAATGTCTGTACCAAAATATTATTTTTCTTTAATTAATAAAGATGACCCTGATGACCCTATTAAAAAACTATGCATACCTTCAATAAAGGAAACCGATATGAGCGGAAGCTTTGATACCAGCGGAGAAGCTGACAATACCGTACTTGTGGGGCTGCAGCATAAATATAAGGAAACAGGGATGCTTCTTTCTACTAGCAATTGTGCCATGTATTGCAGACATTGTTTCAGAAAAAGACTTGTCGGTCAAAATGATGATGAGGTTAATAAAAACTTCACAAACATTATAAGCTATATCAAAGAACATAAAGATATGACCAATGTTTTAATTTCCGGAGGTGATGCATTTTTAAACAATAATCAAAAAATAGAAAACTATCTGAAGGAATTAACCAAAATAGACCATTTGGTTTATATACGTTTTGGTACAAGAGTTCCTGTAGTTTTTCCTGTAAGAATATACAGCGATGAAGAATTATTGAGTATATTGAAGCATTACAACGAAATAAAACAAATCTATCTAGTTACCCATTTCAACCATCCCAATGAGATAACAGAGGAATCGAAAAAAGCTGTCAGAGAATTAAGAAACAGAGGAATTGTATTGCGAAATCAAACCGTATTGTTAAAAGGGGTGAACGATAACTCAAATACCCTTGAAAAACTTATGAAGGGTCTTGTGGGAATGGGTGTGATACCTTACTATATATTCCAATGCAGACCGGTTTCAGGAGTCAAAAATCAATTCCAAGTTCCGTTAAAAAAAGCATGCAATTTAATAGATGATGCAAGAAAGAACTTGAGCGGTATGTCTAAGAGCTTCAAATACTGCATGAGTCACAGAACAGGTAAAATCGAGATATTAGGCAGTATAAACGAAGGAAAAATTCTCTTCAAGCATCACCAATCCAAGAATCCTGAAACTTCAGGCAGGATATTTGAATTGGAAGTTGATGAAAACCAAGCATGGCTGCCTGACCAATTTTAAGACTGTTTAAAATATTATAAACTTTTTGTCATAATATTGGGTACAATGAATACAATCATAAAGGAAAAGGAGGTTTGCAAATAGAAACATTATATGATCTAAATATTTATTCCATAATACTTAGAATTATTCTTTCTATGATCTGCGGAGGTATAATCGGCCTTGAGCGAAGTAGAAAGAACAGACCTGCCGGATTTAGGACCTATATGATAGTATGTATAAGCTCCGCATTGGTAATGATGACAAATCAATATATCTATAGTAATTTTACGGGTAGCGACCCTGCAAGATTAGGAGCTCAAGTAATCAGCGGCATTGGTTTTTTAGGCGCAGGAACAATTCTGGTAACCAGCAGAAGCCAGATAAAAGGTCTGACTTCAGCTGCAGGATTATGGGCATCTGCCTGCTTAGGTCTTGCAATAGGAATAGGTTTTTATACCGGTGCTCTCTTGGTTGCCTTGATTGTATTTATTGTAATAACCTTTTTTAAAAAAATCGACTATATGATGACATCCACCAACAGAATAATAAATATTTATACTTCCTTTAGTTCAATAGAACAATTGGATAATTTCATTTTTTTCTGTAATTCTTCAGGCTTTAAAGTTCGAGATATTGAAATAACAAAAGACTCTAAGCCTCATGAAACATCGGTAATTGCTATTATTACATTAGACACAAACAAGAGAATGAACCACGTTGATGTAATACAGAAACTTAATTCATTTGAAGGGCTTATTCATATAGAAGAATTATAAAGTCAATAAGGGACATTACCTTTATGGAATGTCCCTGGTTACTTTTATGAACTTCTATGCTATATCGCTATTCTTATTTTATTCTTCGGTATCCTGGCCGACAACTTCTGCTGCAGCATCCGTGTCTTCATCTTCCGCGGCTTCTTCTTGTACTATTCTCTTTGCTTCAACAATAGATATTATAACTTGCTCAGGGTCACCCTCCGGTACAATTCCTTCAGGGAATTCTACATCCTTTAAGCATATATTGTCTACCTTGTCAATACTTGAAACATCAATAACTATGTCATCAGGAATATTCTGTGGCAGCCCTTTCACGGTAATAGTATCTGTTTGTCTTAAGGCCATTAATTCTTTAAATTCTAAAGCATCTATTCCTTTAAGAGCTATGGATAGAGCTACCTTGATTTCTTCTGTTAAGGATACTTCCTGAAAATCAACATGCAGCATTGTGCCTTTCACGGGTGAAAGCTGAATATCTTTTGCAATAATGGTGATTTCCTTGCCGTCTAATGTTATTTTAAATAATGCATTTCTTCCATAAGTCGATAAGCCCTTTCTCAGCTCGTCAGCCCTTATTGTAACTGACACCGAATCCTTTCCCTTGCTGGAAATACTTCCCGGCAAATATCCTTGCCTTCTAAGTTGATTGCTTGTTCTGCTGTTTGTTTTTAGTCTCTTTTCTACATTTAAAACGCCAATTGCCATGTCTTCCTCCTTAGTATTATGCTATTATAATAAACGCTTTGGTTTAAATAGCGAAAATGTTCTTGAAAATTCATTCAATCTATATTATAAGATTATACTATATCTTTTATCCAGGTGTCAACCTTAGGAGAGTTTATCAATTTCTTCCAGCAAAGTTTCTACCAAATCTTCTTCCTTTACTTTACCTAAGATTTCTCCCTTTTTAAACAATAATGCTTCCCCTTTGCCTCCTGCGATACCAATGTCTGCTTGCCTAGCTTCCCCGGGACCGTTAACGGCACAACCCATGATTGCCACTGTTATAGGTTTGTTTACGTTTTTTAAGCCTTCCTGAATTTTTTTTGAAAGCTCAATAAGCTGAATGTTAGTTCTTCCGCAGCTAGGACATGTTATATAATTTATTCCAAAATTTCTTAAATTAAGACTTTTTAATATCTCCCTTGCAACTTTTACTTCTTCCCTGGGATCATCTGTTAAAGATATCCTTAAAGTATCACCTATACCCTCAGCTAAAAGACTTCCTACACCGATTGCAGAGCGTATGCTTCCTTCAAACAAAGTACCTGCATGTGTAATTCCAAGATGAAGAGGATAATCAACCTTTTTAGCCATACTTTTATAAGCGTCAATGGTCATTTTAATATCAGTGCCCTTCATGGAAATTACAATATTGTTATAATCAAGTTCTTCTAATATTCGAACATGCTCCAAGGCAGACTCCACCATCCCTTCTGAAGTGGGGCCCTTATATTTCTTAAGTATTTCCCTATGAATGCTTCCTGCATTCACTCCGATTCTGATTGGAATATTTCTTGGTTTTGCCAGCTCCACAACCTTTTTTACCCTGTCTGCGCCGCCGATATTTCCGGGATTAATTCTCAATTTATCAATTCCGCTCTCAATGCTTATTAAAGCTAGTCTATAATCGAAGTGGATGTCGGCAACTATTGGTATATGAATTTGTTTTTTTATTTCTTTAACAGCTTTCGCATCCTCATTATCTGCAACCGCTACTCTTATTATTTCACAGCCTTCTTCTTCCAATTGCAATATTTGAGAAACTGTTGACTTTACATCTTTAGTGAAGGTATTGGTCATGGACTGTACACTTATATCTGCCTTGCCGCCAATTTGAACATTTCCAACCATAACCTTTCTGCTTTGTCTTCTGATTATTCTATCCATCAATTACTACTCCTACTCCTGCTCCGACTTCTAATTCCAAGTTTGGGGGCATTTTTAGCTAAATCCTAAATACCCTTAAAATATCCTTATAAGTTATAAAGAGCATAAAGCCTATTAAAAATACAAAACCTATAAAGTGTATATAACCTTCTTTTTCAACTGGTAATGCTTTGCCTCTAATTCCTTCTACGGCTAAAAATATCAGCTTGCTTCCATCCAATGCGGGAATGGGAAGCAAATTCATAAACCCTAAGTTAATGCTTATAAAAGCCGCAAGGCTTAGAAGTGAAAGAATACCGCTTTGTGCCGCTTCACCCACCATTGATATTACCATTACAGGTCCTCCTAAGGCATCGCTGCCCAATTGGCCTGTTATTAGCTGCTTTATGGTTAAAAACATGAGTTCAATATAATATACGGTTTTATACATTGAAGAAGAAACCGCAGTCATAAATGACTTTTCAAGCTTTGTATTAAATCTTAAGGATATTTGTTCTTGCAGCTCAATATTATAGTCTAAGAGCTCACCATTTCTGTCTACAGTAACCTTAACAATTTTATCCGAATTTTCAACCTGACTTGTCAGCTCATTCCAAGTGTTCACAGGTATATCATTTATTTTTACAACTAAGTCACCGTCCATAATACCCGCCTTGTATGCAGGAGAGGTCATATCAGTAGGAGAAACGGTTGTAGTAGTCTCACCATTGACAATAGTTGAGGTGACACCAATAATTTTTCTGTAGTATTTATCGATGTTTGCTTCTTTTATCTGTCCATTTCTTTCATATTTCAACGTGTAAAAACTTTCCTCAGGGGATATTATTTCATAAAAAATATCTTCCCATATATAAGTCCTGTCACCGTTAATAGAGATAATTTTATCTCCTGTTCTTAAACCTGCCTTATATTCATTGGAATCTTCGTCGATATAATCTATATGATTGCCGTAAACGCCGTATGAAAAGGCAATTACAAGAAATAAAACCAAAGCTAATATGAAATTCATTACAGGGCCTGCTGCAATTACTTTAGCTCTTTGAGCAATGGATTTTGTTCCGAAGCTTGTAGGTGTTCTTGAATCTTCTTCTTCACCTTCCATTTGAACAAACCCGCCAAATGGAACAACTCTGATAGAATAAACTATTCCTTTTCTTTCTTTTTTAAAGATGGTTGGACCCATTCCTATGGCAAATTCATATATCTTTATACCTACGCTTTTCGCAGCTTTATAGTGCCCGTACTCATGGACAAGAACAATAGCAGAAAAAACTAAAATTGATGCTATAAATGTTAACAAAACTGTAACCTCCGTTTATAGAAAATGCAGAACAAAATAGTATACTGCAGGAGCAACAAATAAAACGCTGTCAAATCTATCCATTATGCCGCCGTGCCCCGGCAGAAATTTTCCAAAATCCTTTATTCCATATTCTCTTTTTATTTTTGATGCTGTAAGGTCACCTGCCATTGAAAATACGGATGCGCTTACACTAAATATTATAATGTAAAAATATTTATTTATGCTTAAATAATTAAAATAAATCAATGATAAAATTGCACTTCCAATAATTCCGCCGATTGCGCCTTCGATGGTTTTATTGGGGCTCACTTCAGGATATAACTTATTTTTACCGAAGATTTTTCCTGTAAAATAAGCAAAGGTATCAGACCCGAAAGCAATTATATAAACCAGCCATACAAATTTAGAATTATTCATAAGCATCATATGATACATGAAGAATACCACATATGTACCCAAAAAAATTATTTCCGAAACTTTTTTTATTGTTACTTTTTTATTAAATACAAATATGAGAAAATTAACCGATATGTATAAAAACAGGAAAAAATCAAAGAAATGCCTGTTTTCGGTTACTTTCTCTATAAATAAAGCAATAGCAAAAAAATAATTCACAAGAGCTCCATAATCAAAACCATTATCAAAAAATACTTTTGATAATTCATATATGCCTAGGCATGTTATGCCAAAAAAAACAAAATCATATAGGGAGCCGCCTAAATATGTTACAAGAGCTATGAATGCTCCGCCTGCAAATCCGGTTAACACTCTTTGTCCCATAGTACACCACCTAATTGCCGTATCTCCTTTTTCTTTGCTGATAGTTTTCAATTGCCTTTAATAATTCATCCTTTTTAAAATCAGGCCATAAAACCTCTGTGAAATAAAATTCCGTATATGCAAGCTGATATAAAAGAAAATTGCTTAATCTTATTTCACCGCTGGTTCTAATTAATAAATCCGGGTCCGGCATATTATTAGTAAACAAATATTTTTTAAAACTTTCCTCATTAATATCTTCTATGTTAATTTCATTATTTTCACAGTCTTTAATTATGCTCTTTACTGCCCTTATAATTTCACTTCTCGAGCCATAGCTTAATGCTATGTTTAAATGAAGTGTTTCATTATGCTTGGTAAGCTCAATGGAGCGTTCTACCTCTTTTCTTATCTTCTCCGGCAAATCTTCCATGTTGCCCATCATTGTGATTTTTACATCATTTTTATGAAGGTTGTTAAGCTCTTTAAATACGAATTCAACCAAAAGATTCATTAGGTATTCTATTTCGTTTTTGTCTCGTTTCCAGTTTTCTGTTGAGAAAGCATAAACAGACAAGTATTTTACGCCTATTTCTCCACAATACCTTACAAGGTCAGTTACTCTTAATGCTCCTTCTCTATGTCCAAGTTTTGTAGGCAGGCTTCTTTGTTTTGCCCATCTCCTGTTTCCATCCATTATAACTGCAATATGTTCAGGTATTTTGCCGGATAGTACTTTTTCTTCAAAATTCATATTAAGCCTCACAATATTAAATGCTTAGAATATAAGTACAGGGACATTCTTTCAAGTGTGTCCCCATACCTTAGTAGTAAGATACGTATAAGGTTACAGTATCATTTGAATAATTTTCCCTGATAACATATGGTCTTTCTAAGTTATTGAATCTCTTATTGCTTCCTCTTACTTTTACTATGTTAATAATTAAATTTGAGCACTCTAAACTATTGAGTGCTTCTTTTAGCGGATAACCGATTAAAGAATCCAATTTATACCTCTAAAATTTCAATTTCCTTATCTTTATATATATCATCTATTATACTTATGTATCTGTCAGTTAGCTTTTGCATTTCATCTTCTGCTCTTTTTAGATCATCTTTTGATATTTCGCTTTGCTTTTCAAGTTTCTTAATTTCATCATTTGTATCTCTTCTGATATTACGTACTGCAATTTTGGAATTCTCAATTTCTTTTTTAACAACCTTTAATAAATCCTTTCTTCTTTCTTCCGTGAGAACAGGAATTACTAGTCTTATCATCTTTCCGTCATTTGTAGGATTAATTCCCAGGTCTGAAGTTAATAAAGCTCTTTCAATATCTTTTAAAGCATTTGCATCCCATGGTTGAATAAGAAGCATCCTTGGCTCCGGTACGGAAATATTGGCAATTTGGTTTAAAGGTGTCATGGTTCCGTAATAGCTTACTTGAATTTTATCAACCAATTTCGGATTAGCTTTGCCTGCTCTTATTGTTGCAAGCTCTTCTTTTAGAAAACTTATTGACTTTTTCATTGATTCTTCTGATTTAATAATTAGCTCTTTATACATGCTATGCCTCCTTAATTATAGTTCCAATATTTTCTCCTAAAACAATTTTTTCAATATTTTCAGGAGCTTCTATTCCAAAAACCAAGATAGGAATTTTGTTATCCATGCATAATGAAGTTGCAGTTGAATCCATAATTTTCAGACCCTTGTTTAAAACATCTATATAATTTAGTTCCTTGTACTTTACCGAATCAGGATTCTTTTTTGGATCATCGCTGTAAACGCCATCAACACCATTTTTAGCTAAAAGGATAATTTCTGCATTGATTTCAGCAGCCCTTAATGCAGCTGTTGTATCAGTTGAAAAATATGGATTTCCCGAACCACCGGAAAATATTACAACTCTTCCCTTTTCCAAATGTCTTACAGCTCTTCTTCGTATGTAAGGCTCTGCAATTTGTCTCATTTCAATAGCTGTTTGAAGCCTTGTTTCCACATCTGCTTTTTCCAATGCATCCTGAAGGGCAAGTCCGTTTATTATTGTTCCAAGCATTCCCATGTAATCGGATGTTGTTCTGTCCATATCCTTAGCATCGGCACCTCGCCAAAAGTTTCCGCCTCCTACAACAATTGCTACTTCTACACCCTTTTCACTTATCCTCTTGATTACATTGGAAATTCTGTTAACTATTTGTGAATTTATACCATGGCCTGTGTTGCCGGATAAGGCTTCCCCGCTGATTTTTAATACTATTCGTTTATATTTGCACATATTATCCTCCTGATTTAAGTATCGTAAGCGATTGCCAGACAATTATTTATTTTAATGGAGAACCATTGGTTCTCCATTAAAATACAGGATTATAAACCCATTTGTTTTGCTACTTCATCAGCAAAATTTTCAGATTTTTTCTCGAGTCCTTCTCCAACTTCATATCTTATTACATCGGCTACCTTAATATCTGAGCCTAATTTTTTTGCTGTATCGCTGATTACTTTCTTAACCGTTAAATCAGCATCCTTAACAAATGCCTGCTCTAAGAGACAAATTTCTTTGAGCTCCTTGTTAAGTCTTCCTTCAACCATTTTCTCCACTATATTTTGTGGTTTACCTTCATTTAAAGCCTGAGCGGTAAGTATTTCTTTTTCCTGTGCTATAAATTCAGCATCTACATCTTCCATTGAAATATATTTAGGGCTCATGGCAGCAATCTGCATTGCTAAATCTTTGCCTAAAACTTTAAGTGCTTCTTTGTCACCTTCAGATTCCAAAGCTACAAGCACGGAGATTTTTCCTCCTCCGTGTATGTATTCAACTACAACACCATTATCAACTTTTACTTGACTAAATCTTCTAAGTGACATATTCTCACCAATTTTTGCTATTTTATCCGTTAAAGCTTCCTCAACTGTTTTTCCGTTATTAAGTACAACAGCTTTTAAAGCTTCCAAATCTTTTGGCTCATTATTAAGAACAGCCTTAGCTGTTTCCTCAACAAAGCTTTTGAATTCTTCATTTTTAGCAACGAAGTCGGTTTCTGAATTCACCTCAATAACAACACCCTTTTTCTCATCGGCTGAAATTAGAGCTGTTGTAAGACCTTCCGATGCAATTCTGCTTGATTTTTTAGCAGCTTGTAAAAGCCCTTTCTCTCTTAAATATACAATTGCCTTTTCAATATCTCCATTTGTTTCCTTCAATGCTTTTTTGCAGTCCATCATACCTGCATTGGTTTTATCTCTTAGTTCCTTTACCATTGATGCTGTAATTTCCATTTATATACCCTCCATCATTTAAAAAGAAGGCGTAAGGAAATAATTCCTAACCCCTTACTTCTTTTGTTTTTATTCTTCTTCAATTTCTATTTCTTCGACTTTTTCTAACTCTTCGTCAGATATTTCATCGTCTTCTTCAACTTCTTCATCTGTCATCTGAACGCCTTGCTTTCCTTCAAGTACCGCATCAGCCATAGTCGCTGTCAAAAGTTTTACTGCTCTGATAGCATCATCATTGCCGGGGATAACATAATCTACTTCATCAGGGTCACAGTTTGTATCTACAATTGCTACAACCGGAATCCCCAAAATTTTTGCTTCCTGAACAGCTATTCTTTCTTTTCTTGGGTCAACAACAAACAAAGCGCCCGGCAGTCTATTCATATTCTTAATTCCGCCTAAGAATTTTTCCAGTCTCTCAGCTTCATTTTTTAATTTGAAAACTTCCTTTTTTGTCAGAAGGTCAAATGTTCCGTCCTCTTCCATAGTTTTCAATTCGTTAAGTCTTTCAATTCTCTTTCTGATTGTGGAATAGTTTGTCAGCATTCCTCCAAGCCATCTTTGGCTTACATAATGCATTCCGCACCTGGTTGCTTCTGATTTTGTTGATTCCTGAGCTTGTTTTTTTGTTCCAACGAATAATATATCGTCTCCGTTTGTTACAACTTCCTTAATAAAGTTATAAGCTTCATCTACTTTATCGCTTGTTTTCTGCAAATCGATAATATAGATTCCATTTCTTTCTGTGAAAATGTACTCTGCCATTTTAGGATTCCATCTTCTTGTTTGATGTCCAAAATGAACCCCGGCCTCGAGCAACTTTTTCATACTGATAATTGCCATTTATTTTTCCTCCTTTTGTTTTACCACCAGAAGTGTCATATCATGGTAAAGACCGTTTCCGGCACACCTCTAACATGATCCAAATCTGTGCGTAATTAAGATTAGTATATCATAGCCAATTTTATTTGGCAATATTTAATTATCAAAAATGTTTATATGTTTATATTTTCAACCATTATTAATGAGTATTATTCGCTTTTTTTACATTTTTTATTTATACATATAGGTATATTGTTTTTTAGGACCATCATTTCCCCACAATTTGAACATTTATTATTGGTTGGTTCAAACCATGAAATAAATTTACAGTCCGGATAATTAGAGCATCCAAAAAATCTCCGTCCTGCTTTTGAATACTTTATAGATAATTTATTGCTGCATCGAGGACATTTAACATCTATGGTTTTAATAATCGGTTTCGTATTCTTACATTTTGGATAATTGGAGCATGCCAGAAATTCTCCGAACCTTCCTTTCCTTTTGAGCATAATGGAGCCGCATTTTTCGCATACTTCATTTGTTTCTTCCGCAGGCTCCTTATCGTTTAACGGTTTAGTGTTTTTACATTCGGGATAATTAGGGCATGCAAGAAACTTTCCGTATCTTCCGCTTTTAATAACCATAAAGCTGCCGCATTTCTCACATTTAACATCACTTACTTCGTCTTTTATTTCGATTTCTTTCATTTCCTTTTCAGCTAGACTGAGCTCATTTTTAAAACCACTGTAAAACTCGGAAATTACGCTGCGCCAATTAATGTTCCCGCTTGCTACTTCATCTAAGTGGTCTTCCAAATCAGCAGTAAACTTTTCATTTACAATTTTAGGAAAGTATTTCTCCATCATTTCAGTGACTAAAAAACCCATGTCTGTCGGAAACAAATATCCTTTTTCTTTAGCCACATAATCCCTGCTTGTTATTGTTGTAATAGTAGGAGCATAGGTACTTGGTCTTCCTATTCCCTTTTCTTCCAAATCCTTTATAAGACTTGCTTCTGTGTAGCGGGCAGGAGGTTGAGTAAAATGCTGCTCAGGAATTACCTTTGTTATTTCCAATACTTCATTTATTTCCATTTGGGGAAAGATCTTTTCATCTTTTTCATCCGTATATCCGTACACAGCTCTAAAACCGTCAAAAACAAGAACCTTTCCGCTGCTTTCAAAAATATTGTCATTATTATTAAACAAAACCTTTGTAACATCATATTCTGCATCTTGCATCTGACATGCAACAGCTCTTTTCCATATTAGACTATACAGTTTGAATTGGTCGGAAGTAAGGCTGTCCTTGACTTTTTCCGGAGTACGCAGCAAGGATGTAGGCCTTATGGCTTCATGTGCATCCTGAACTTTGTTTTCATTTTTCTTTGCTTTTCTATAAACTCTAAACTTGTAATATTTTTCTCCGTAATTAGATAAAATAAATTGCTTTGCATTTTCTATTGCTTCTTCTGATAATCTTAAGGAGTCAGTTCTTATATAAGTAACAAGACCTACATTTCCTTCACCTTTGACCTTTACTCCTTCATATAACTGCTGTGCAACCATCATCGTTTTTTTCGATGTAAAGTTTAGCCTTCTGTTCGCTTCCTGCTGAAGAGAACTTGTTGTAAATGGAGGACTTGGTTTTGAATAGCTCTTGGATTTGTCTATTTTTACAAGGGTAATTTTTTCTTTATCAATGCTTTCAAGAATTTTGTTAATTTCATTTTGAGTTTTAATTTTTACTTTTTTTAATTTATCATTTTCAAAAAAACCTATATATTTAGCAAGAATTTTTTTTCTTGATTTTTTTAGTTCCAGTTCCAAGCTCCAATACTCTTCCGGCTGAAAATCCATTATTTCCCGCTCTTTGTCTATAATTAGTTTCAATGCTACTGATTGAACTCTGCCGGCACTTAAACCTTTTTTTATTTTTTTCCATAAGAGAGGACTTATCTTATATCCTACCAATCTGTCAAGTACTCGTCTGGCTTGTTGAGCATCAACCAAATCTATATTGAGCTTACGTGGGTTTTTGCTGGCATTTTTAATTGCATCCTTTGTTATTTCATTGAATACGACTCTTATTTCCTTACTTTCATCCAAATTTAAGATTTTAGCCAAATGCCATGAAATAGCTTCACCTTCTCTGTCAGGGTCTGTTGCTAAAAATACTTTGTCAGCTTTTTTTGCTTCTTTTTTAAGCTCCTTTATTACATCTCCTTTTCCTCTTATAGTTATATAATTTGGTTCAAAATTATTATCTATATCTATTCCTAACTTACTTTTGGGTAAATCTCGTACATGTCCTACCGAAGCTCTAACAGTGTAATTTTTTCCCAAAATATCACTTATCGTTTTAGCTTTGGCCGGGGACTCAACAATTAACAGATTTTTCATCTTTCCTCCATATATTAAGCATATATATCCATTTGATATTTACCTTATAATACAATTTTTTATTTGTCAATAGCTTATCATTATTGACATAATAAAATCATCGCAAAATTCGTGGTTTGTATTTTTTATTTCTAAATCCAGTGAAAATGATTGCCTGCAAAATAAATTCATTTGTTAAGAACTGTGGATTGAAAGGAAACGTTTTATTATTAAGTTTTGTTCATTTTTCAAAGTTTTCCTTGTTTTAATAGTTATATTGATATAAAATTAACACGGCATAAAGGTCATTAAAATTTACATAGGAAAGGATTGGGCATTATGTTAGACTTGAGTTTTAAGGAAAGGGTTAATGAAATAATTTCACGACATAATAATGATAAGAAAAAAATTATCAGTATTATTCAGGACGTGCAAAAAGAATATCATTATTTACCTGAAGAAGTATTGGTTTATATAGCTGATACACTTGATATCAGTCATGCAAAAATTTATGGTATAGCTACCTTTTATGAAAATTTTTCCTTGGAGCAAAAAGGAAAAAACATTATTAAAATATGTGACGGAACCGCATGTCATGTAAGAGATTCAATACCTATTTTTAAAGCCATATATAAGTATTTAAATTTAAGTGATAAGAAAAATACTAGCGATGATATGTTATTTACTGTAGAAACAGTATCTTGTTTAGGAGCTTGCGGATTAGCACCGGTTATAACAATTAATGATGTTGTTTATCCCAAAATGACACCTGAAGCAGTTGTTGAACTTCTTCAAAAATATAAGAAGGAGGCAATGTAATGATAAGAAATTACGATGAATTATTATCTTATGGAGATTTATATAAAAAATCTTTGGACAAGCAAAAAAAGAAAGTCTTAGTGTGTGCCGGTACAGGATGTTTAGCAGGTGGCTCCTTAGCTATTTATGAAAAAATTAAAGAATTAGTTAAAGAAAGCGGACTTTTAGTTGATGTAGATTTAGATAAGGAAGAAGAAGGAGTAGGTGTTAAAAAAAGTGGATGCCATGGCTTTTGTGAAGCAGGTCCTTTAGTTAGAATAGAGCCATATAATTATTTGTATTTACATGTTAGATTGGAAGACTGCGAAGAAATAGTTTGCAGAACATTAAAAGAAGGAAAGCCTATTGAAAGATTGATGTATCACTCTAATGACAGGATATATAAAACACAAGAAGAAATTCCTTTTTATAAAAAACAAACCAGGCTTGTTCTTCATAACTGCGGCCATATTGATGCAGAGAATATTCAGGAATACATAGGCAACGGTGGATACAAGGCAGCTGCCTTGGCACTTAACATGACTCCTCAAGAAATTTGTAATTTAATTACTGATTCCGGATTGAGAGGAAGAGGTGGCGGAGGATATCCTGCAGGCAGGAAATGGAGTCAAGTTTTAGCTCAAAATAATCCTGTAAAATATGTAGTATGCAATGGTGATGAAGGTGACCCGGGTGCATTTATGGATAGAAGCATAATGGAAGGTGACCCCCACAAGGTTATTGAAGGTATGCTTATAAGCGGTTTTGCAACAAATGCCAATAAGGGTTATATATATGTCAGGGCTGAATATCCAATGGCAGTTCACAGATTGCAATTAGCTATTGAGCAGGCTAAGGAATATGGGCTTTTAGGTGAAAATATTTTAGGATCAGGATTTAACTTTAATATTCAAATTGCACAAGGAGCAGGAGCCTTTGTATGCGGCGAAGGAAGTGCATTAACATCTTCAATAGAGGGAGAAAGAGGAATGCCTCGTGTTAAACCTCCTCGTACTGTTGAAAAAGGATTGTTTGAATGCCCTACAGTTTTAAACAATGTTGAAACATTTGCTAATGTTCCTATTATTATATTAAAGGGAGCAGAAGAATACAAGAAATTAGGTATTGAAAAAAACACGGGAACAAAAGTATTTGCACTTACCGGAAATGTTGTTAATACAGGCTTAATAGAAGTTCCTATGGGAACTAGCTTAGGAGAAGTAATATTTGGTATAGGCGGCGGTATACCTAATGGCAAAAAATTTAAAGCTGTTCAAATAGGAGGACCTTCAGGTGGCTGCTTAATTTTCGATGAAAATCATCTAAACTTGCCTCTTAGCTTTGATTCACTTGAAGAGGCCGGTGCAATGATTGGCTCCGGCGGCATGGTTATAATGGATGAAGATACATGTATGGTTGAAGTTGCAAGATTCTTTATGAGCTTTACTCAAAGAGAAAGCTGCGGCAAATGCATACCTTGTAGAGAAGGAACCAAAAGAATGCTGGATATCTTAGAGGAAATAACTAAAGGTAACGGAACGATGGATGACTTAAACCTTCTTTATGAAATAGCTGATACCGTTAAAAATACTGCCTTGTGTGGATTAGGTAAAACTGCTCCAAATCCGGTATTAAGTACTCTGCAATATTTTTATGATGAATACCTGGCGCATGTTGTGGACAAGGTATGTCCGGCAAAAATATGTAAAGAGTTAGCTGAAATTACTATAGATCCTGATATATGTAAAGGATGCAGCAAATGTGCTAAAATTTGTCCTGTTAAAGCAATTTCAGGAAAAATTAAAGAACCTTATCATATAGATAAAAACAAATGTATTAAATGTGGTGCTTGTATAGAGGTTTGCCCGTTTAAAGCAATCAAGGAGGTATAAACATGGCTACAATGATTATAGACGGAAAAAAAGTGAATTTTAGTGATCAAAAAAATATTTTGAGTTTAATTAGAGATTGTAATATTGATTTGCCTACCTTTTGCTATCACTCCGAGCTTAGTATTTATGGAGCTTGCAGAATGTGTTCAGTAGAAACATCAGACGGTAGAATAATTGCATCATGCTCTGAAGTACCAAAGGAAGGAATGGAAATATACACTAATTCCCCTCGAATAAGAAAATATAGAAAAATGATTTTAGAGCTTTTATTAGCAAACCATGACAGAGATTGTACTGCATGCGAGCGTACAGGAAAATGTCAATTGCAAAAGCTTGCCAGAAGATACGGAATAAATCAAATAAGATTTAATCAGTTAATCGAAGAACAAGAAATTGACAGCTCCAGCCCAAGTATACTAAGAAACCCTAACAAATGCATTAAATGCGGTGACTGCGTAATGGTTTGTGAGGAAATACAAGGAGTGGGAGCCCTTGGCTTCTCTCATAGGGGCACCGAAGTACAAATTAAACCTGCCTTTAATAAAAAACTTAGCGAAACTAATTGTGTAAACTGCGGACAATGTAGAATTGTATGCCCTACTGCAGCAATTACCATAAAAAATGAAACACAAAAAGTATGGGATGCAATTTATGATAAAAACACCAGGGTTATTGCACAAATTGCACCTGCAGTAAGGGTTGCCTTAGGTGAGGAATTTGGAATGAAGCCGGGAGAAGTAACGATAGGTAAAATTGCTTCAATATTAAGAAAAATTGGTGTAGATGAAGTATACGATACTGCATTGACTGCTGATTTAACTGTTATTGAGGAAAGCAATGAATTTTTGGATAGATTTTCAAAAAATCAAAACTTGCCTTTATTTACATCTTGCTGTCCTGCATGGGTTAAATTTGTTGAAAATAAATATCCGGAACTGATAAAAAATGTATCCACCTGCAAATCTCCTCAACAGATGTTTGGTACAGTTGCCAGAGAATTTTTCAATAAAAAGGATAAAGAAGACGGTAAAAAAACATTTATTCTTTCAATTATGCCATGTACAGCAAAAAAAGCAGAAGCTGCAAGGCCTGAATTCAATCACGATGGAGTAAGAGAAGTAGATCTAGTCTTAACTACTCAGGAACTTGCCATTATGATAAAAGAAGTAGGAGTAAATTTTCATACAATTGGGGAGGAATCATTAGACATGCCATTTGGTATTGCTTCCGGAGCCGGCATAATATTTGGCACTACGGGAGGAGTAACAGAAGCTGTTCTGAGAAAACTATTAAAAGATAAATTTAATAAAGAAGATTCTGAAATAATATTTAATAATGTCAGAGGTTTGGAGGCTGTTAAAGAAGCAAGTATCGAAATAGATGGCAAAACTATCAGAATTGCAGTTGTCCATGGACTTAAAGATGCAGATTCCTTAATAAGGCAAATAAAAGATGGAGAAAGATATTATGATATGATTGAGGTAATGGCTTGTAAAGGTGGTTGTATTGCCGGCGGAGGTCAACCTGTACCAAGAATAATAACTAAGGAAACAAGAGCATTAAGAGCATCAGGCTTATATAATATAGACAAAATAAACCAAATAAAAAACTCCGATGACAACTATATAGTAAAAAGCATTTATGAAAAAATACTAAAAGGAAATAACCACATTTTACATGTGAAATAAAAGCCCCATACAGCTGTCAAGATAATGCTAATCATTATTTAGACAGCTGTAAATATAAGAATATAATTCTCTATGATAAGTTCAAAAATAAAAGAGCTTTCTCAATTAAAATTACTTTTGAGACAGCCCTCACTGTTTACTAAAGATTATTATTTAGATTCTAAAGC
>JAAYPY010000220.1 GCA_012519555.1 Tissierellia bacterium
ATTGATTTTCTGAATATTGAAATTTCTTTGATGTCTTCTTTCTTTATTCTTAAAGCTTCTGCTGCTTTTATTAATAAGTCTTCCTCCTTATGATCTATAGGCAGCTTAACTTGTTGAATTCTATACATTGGTACACCTCTTTAATTTTCTGTCATTAAGTATTGCGTCATAATCCGGGCAAAGACCCAAGTCTTGCTTCATTAATAGTATTCATTATAACATATTATATAAAATATTCTATGTAAAATTTTGAAATGTAAATATACTTTAACACAAATGTTGGCAGCTTACGCTGCCACATCTATGTCCTTGTTTTCAAATGCCTTTATCTTCTATCGGACTTGACATTATAATAAATGTCTCCGTGTTTCCATAAAATTGTATTTTCCCTACTAATTCTTCCAAATGGGTCATTTCCCTTAAGTATGCTTTCATTATCATGCTGTGAGGACCTGTAACGTGATGGCATTCAACTATTTCTTCCGAGCCCTTGGCAAATTGTAAAAAATCCTCCTGATTTTCAGGTTTTATTGATGCATTTATCAATACGCTTATAGGCTTACCTATTTTGGTATTGTTTATTACAGCCTTGTAACGTTCGATTATACCTGTATCCTCTAATCTTTTTACTCTTTCTGCCACGGCTGGAGGACTTAAGGATACTTCCTTGCCAAGCTCTTTCATTGAAATTCTCCCGTTATGTTGCAATATACCGATAATTTTTAAATCTGTCTGATCCATTGTACACCACCTTATTAAATTAAGTATATTCTAAAAATCAATATTTTTATTAGCGTGAATTTGCAATAATGATTGTTTAAATTATGTACAAATTCATAATAACATGATATTATTCATATTGAAAACAATGTCGAAATTATTTGTAAATACAAACTATTATTGTATTTACAAAATTAAAGATATATGATATAATACTTTTATTATCAAACTATTTTATATTCAAATTAATATACGGTATTAATTATTTACATATTATATTTCAGTCATTCTATCATAAGTGCAAGCGGTCAAATGGGCTTGCTTCACACCGATACAATGAATACATAAGTGCAAAGACCAAAGTCTTTGCTTCATTGATTGTATTCATTATATCATAATTACGCTTATCATATCAAGAAAAGAAAATATTATCAATAATATATGTTTATGGAAAAATCAAAAAGCCATTGCTAAATATGCCATATGTTGCATTTTCCCATTTATCATAAGGTAATTGTGAATTTGACATAATAAAATTAAAAGGAGGAAATATGACAAAACTTAAAATTACTGAAACATCTCTAAGAGACGGACATCAATCATTGATAGCAACAAGACTTACAACTGATGAAATACTGCCCATTTTGTCAGAAATGGATAATGCAGGATATTATTCCATGGAAGTTTGGGGTGGAGCAACATTTGATACCTGCCTCAGGTATTTAAATGAGGACCCTTGGGAAAGACTCAGAAAAATAAGGGCAAATGTTAAAAACACAAAGCTTCAAATGCTTTCGAGAGGTCAGAATATATTAGGATATAAGAATTACCCCGATGATATAGTTGAAAGATTTCATAAAAATGCTATTTCTGAAGGAATTGATATAGTAAGAGTTTTTGATGCACTAAA
>JAAYPY010000221.1 GCA_012519555.1 Tissierellia bacterium
CACTGTGTATTTATTAAATATAACTGCTCGTCTATGCAGCCCAGTGTGCTTGAAATTGTTTTATTACGCATGTTTAATAAACAAATGTCAAGTGAAAGGATGAATTATATGAAAGTAGTTGCGTTTATCATTTATTAAATTTATCTCTCTGGATCTGACAGTATTTGAAACCCATCTTTTTGTCTTGCTGTATCACAATCACATCGAATTGTTTTAATAGAAAATTTTGTTAAGCAATTTAACGCGTTATAAGGGAAAAGCCAAGGTTAGCATCCTTGGCTTTTTCCCATTGAACATTAGATTTACTTATTTTCTTTGTAGTAATTATTTCCATAATCTATAATTTCTTTTCCGCCCGCATTCATCCATTTTTCAACCATTTCATTCCACTGCCTGTCAAAATTATCGATATCGACAACAGATTTCAGCCATCCCTCCGCAAATATGCTTAACAGCTTCTGCTCGTCACCCAGAAGGTTATCGTCAAATACGTTCATAAGCGGGCTGGGTATTGAATAACTTGTGTTCATGATCTGCCAGCTCGCAAACTGACCTTTCGCCATATCTTCAGGCTGCCAGGCTTTTACGTTCTTGAAAGCTTCATCATAATCGAAGTTGTGCTCCACTATCGGAATATATGCGTATTCATAATAGTTAAAGCCGCCCCATGCCAGAGGATATAAATACCCATTCTTCTGTGTATCCCAATCCTTATCGCATTCAGCCTTATTGATTCGGTAAATTCTGCCTCCGCTGCCGTCATCACTGTAATCGGTAAAATGAATCCCCTCTATACCGTATTCGGTTAACTCTCTTCCTTCGGCAGTAAGACTGTAATCTAAAAGCTCAATAACCTTTTCAGGATTTCTGCAGGTTTTAGGTATGATATTCCCCCACCAATATCCGCCATTATTCCCGGAATTAGGAGGTACGTCATTTTCACCATTTAATGGCGGTAGGAACGCAAGTATCGCATCGGAATTCACCGACATAATCTTCTGGTTAAATACATCCGGTATCGATGTTGGAGCAATACCGTATTTCCCAGCAGCAAAATCGTCCGACTCCGGTCCTTGCGCGGAATCTCTTTTAAGGCTGAGCCAGTCCTTGTTTATCAAGCCTTCCTTGATAGCTTTCGCTATGAATCTCGCCCCTTCTTTTGCGGCATCGGAAACCTCATACCGCGTAACAGTTCCATTGGGGAGTTCTACCCAATTCCCGGCTCCCGCATTTATCGCATAAGCTCGCAGAATGTATGAGAAAGTCTGTAATTCCGTCGGATCTGCATCCCCGCCGGCTCGGACATATAATCCGTATGTGTCCTGCTTATTGTTTTTATCAGGGTCATCGTACGTGAAAGCTCTTATTACTTCGTAAAACTCATCTATATTCGTTGGAATATCTAAACCCAGATTGTCGAGCCAATCCTGGCGGATTAAATAACCCCATTGCTGTGGGCATAAGCCTAATGGTTTAAAATAGGCCTTCCCGTCAATTTTTAATCCTTTATATGCTTCTGAATTAACTACCGAACTTACATACGGATATTTTCCATCTTTTAAGTATTCGTCATATGAAAGGATAATATCATTTCTCGCCCATTCGATAAGTGTTTTTCCGGGATCACAGTTTGCCATATCCAATTGTTCTCCCGATGCCATCATTATATTAAGCTTATTCGGGTATTGATCCCACGGTATACTTACTATTTCAAGCTCAATATTCATCCTTTTCTGGAGTTCCAAAAGTATTCTGTCTTTTTTCGGATCCTGTTCGTTTCCGGTCCTTACCCATCGTATTGGCACAGGTGCACCGCTATCGGTATCTGCCGCAGTTGCTTTTGAGTCTGTTTCCGTCGGCTCCGCCGGAGTACTGCCTTTACTGTCAGTAACAGTACCGCAGCCGGCTGAGAACACAAGTAGAACCAATAGAGAAATAAAAACCGTCAAAAACCTGATATAAATTTTTCTTTTCACTTGATACACTCCTTTACATTAATATTTTATACTTTAATCCGCTTTACCGGCGAATTATTTCTACTCCTTGACAGCGCCAAGCATAATGCCTTTTGTGAAATATTTCTGAACGAACGGATATACACACAATACAGGGATAATACCAATAATTATGCAGGCCATCTTAAACTGCTCGGGGTTTGACCCCACGGTTTGAACTCCTACCTGGGCGAGAACCATGTTTTGTATAATCATCTGTCTTAGTAAGATCTGCAGCGGGAACATATTATTTGAACTTATAAAAAGAGTAGCCATAAAATAGTCATTCCAGTACCCTACCGCATAAAACAGGCTTATAGCGGCAATGATTGGTTTCGAGATCGGTATAATAATCTTATATAGAATTTGTATATCATTATATCCATCTATTTTTGCGGATTCTTCGAGACTGACAGGGAGGCCTGTAAAGTAATTTTTCATAATAATCAGGTTATATGTCGAAATTGCAACCGGTAAAGTAAGTGCCAATATTGTATCGTTAAGCTTTAGATTTCGTACAAGAATATAGAAAGGGACAAGTCCTCCGCTGAAAAACATTGTAAAGACCAAAATGCGAAATAATATTGAACGGCCCGGAAGATCTTTTTTTGACAATGTATAGGCTCCGCAGCATGTTAGGAACATACTCAGCACAGTTCCCAAAACCGTTATCTCTATTGATATTAACAAAGCTCTTGCTATTCCTCCAATACTATGAAAAGCTCTTTTATATTCCGCAAGGCTGAAACTTTTCGGTATCAGATGATAGGGATCCGTAATGTAGACAGTAGGGGAGGAAGTGGATATAACGAATATATGCCACACCGGTATCAATATTATCAACGCAAAAAATGTTAGAAACATATAAATTAGAATACTGGCCAAACTAATTCTTTTCCTGAACAACATATAATATTGAACCCCCTGTTTCGTATCAATATATGCTTTCCTCTCCAAACAGCTTTACAATTTTGTTTGACACAAGCAGCAGTGCCGTGCAAATAACCGATCTGAAAAGCCCTGCAGCCGCGGCGTAGCTGAACCTGATATCTGCCAGCGCAGTCCTGAAAATGTAAGTATCTAAAATATCACCGGTATCATATACCAACGGATTGTAGAAATTATAAACCTGGTCAAATCCCCATGTCAGAATCTGCCCTAAAGTCAGAATAAACATGATTACAATAGTATTCCGAATACCGGGCAGTGTTACATACCACATTTGCCGCCAACGTCCCGCCCCATCAATTGTTGCCGCTTCATATAATTGAATATCAATAGCTGCAATTGCCGCAACATATATTACTGTCATCCATCCCGACTCTTTCCAGATATCAGTCAGGATAAGAACACTGCGAAAAGATTTAGCAGTGGTCAAAACATCCGGAATCTGTACCCCTATAGTTGAAAAAAGTGTTGTCACCAACCCGTTTTCCGGACTGAAAACCGTAATAAATATTGAGGCTACAATAACCCATGATAAGAAGTGAGGCAGGTAGATTACCGTCTGAATTGTCTTCCTGTATTTAATATGTCGTATTTCATTTAGAAGAAGCGCAAGTATAATTGAAAACGGAAACTCGGTGAGCATCCGGTACACAGCTATTATAACCGTATTGGAAAAAGCTCTGAGAAAGTAATCATCCTGAAACAGTTCTCTGAAATTTGCAAATCCTACAAAAGGGCTGGCAAAAAAACCCTTGCTCATTGTATAATCCTGGAATGCCATAACGATTCCATACATCGGTATATAGCAAAATATTATGTACCATGCCAGCACCGGAATAAAAATTAAATACAGATATTTGTATTTGTTAACCTTTTTTAAAAAAGTCCCGGAATGGAAAAGCTGTTTTTTAGCTTTGCCAGAAGCGGGCAAAAATTCTTGTGACATACTGGCAGATCCCCCGGATATATGTTATTGAATCATTTCTATTTCATTATAACCCGGGGGAATTAAGCCGACCATGACCCTAATGTAACTTATTGTTCGTTTTTTTAACTATCTGCACAGTTTCTTCCGTCAAATTGGGAAGTAATACCCTGACTGTTGTTCCATGCCCAGTTTTGCTTTCAATATCAAGACCGTAATCAACTCCAAAATACAGCCTTATCCGTTCATGAACATTAAGCAGACCAATACTTCTTCCCGCTTTAAAACCGTTGAGCTGATCTTTTATTTCTTTAAGCTTCTCTTCCGCTATGCCGATTCCATTATCACGGATAACAAATTCAAGCCTGTCTTCTTTTTTCGTGCCTGATATATCAATAATTCCTTCCCCTTCGGCCATTTCCAGCCCGTGATAAATCGCATTTTCAACTATAGGCTGAAGTGTGAGCTTTAATATTTGTAAATCCATTACACTCTCATCAATGTCATAATTCACTTTGAATTTATTAGAAAAACGCATTTGCTGAATATCCATATATGTTCTGATATGCTCCATTTCCTCCCTTACACTTACAAGTTTTTCTCCCTTTGAAACTCCGGTCTTGAAAAGATTAATAAGAAGCTTAATCATGCGTTCGGCGCGGTTATCCTTCGAAAACACCATATACTGGGCGGTTTTTAAGGTATTGTATAAGAAATGGGGATTAATTTGTGCCTGAAGAAGGTTCAATTCATATTCCTTCATTTTAAGCTCGGCATCCTTTGCTC
>JAAYPY010000222.1 GCA_012519555.1 Tissierellia bacterium
AATCTGGATTCCAGTAAAGAAAAAAGACTATTAATTGCATTATTGTTTATTATTGAGGGTGCTCCTGGTAAGAGTGCCCTTTTTGCAAATGGTACGATTGGTGGATATGTTTCCGCTGACCGATAGTGCCAAAAGTGTCTTCGACTTGTTTTCGACTACCGACAATCTAAAATATATCAAACTAGCCGGCTCATTGCATTGTGAAAGTATAGCATTAATGACGAGAATAAAGGCTTAAAAATGAACCTTGATAGATATTTAAATATAGTATTTATAAGGGTTTTGGGCTGGATAATGTTATAGGTTTATCAAAAATGTGATATAATAGGATGCCGGTCTCGAATTTACTAGTATACGGGAACCGGTCAACGGATTAAATTTGACGATAGGGTTGACACGACACTATGGATAAAGTCATTGTGTCACCCTGCTTTAACGATAGATGGCTCATAGCGGTTTAAGGATGAATTTAATGTTGGGTTAATATTTATCAATTCTTTATGTAACAAAACAGATTTAATATAGTGGCATAAGATTTGAGGAGGAATGATTCTATGAAGAAAATCATGTCACTATTCTTGATTGTATGTTATATTATGCTGTTGTTTGCAACAAAAGCAAATGTCTTGGCAAGTGAACTTTGTACACCGTCGGGTATAGAGTATAGCAATATTGGAAATGAACTTGATAAATATGTTGAGAAATATGAGGCCGGATTAGCATCTTGTGAGGTAGCAGTATTCGACCGCAATGGGATTATCACAAATAAGTATTATGGATATTCCGATATTGAAAACCGGACACTTGCAAATAGGGACACTGTATACGATTGGGGAAGCTGTTCTAAGATTCTGATTTGGGTATCTGTCATGCAGCAGGTAGAACGTGGAAATATTGATTTAGACGCGGATATTCGAGAGTATTTGCCGGATGGTTTTTTAACAAAGCTCCAATACGAAGATGAAAAAATTACAATGATAAATCTGATGAATCACAATGCGGGATTTCAGGAAAGTTTCTATGAAAATCAGGAATGCGAAAAAGATGAAGTATATGATAATTTGGAAGAAGCATTACGGGCTTGTGAGTGTTATCAGGCATATCATGTAGGAGAATATACTGCGTATTCGAATTATGGAGCGGCTCTTGCGGCGTTTATCGCTGAACGTGTAAGTGGAATGGATTATAGAGAGTATGTAAAAGAAAACATTTTTATTCCGCTGGGAATGGAGCATACTTCCATTGATACGCTTATGACAGACAATGATTATGTCAGAGAGAAAAGAGAAGAATTAAAGTGCTATTCCCGTTTTGAGGATCCGAAATATAACGCAGATTATGGTGTATGTCATAGTTGGGTTCAGCTTTATCCTGCAGGTTCTGCAATAGGAACATTGGATGATTTTTCAAAATTCGGTATGGCACTTATTTCGCCGGATAGTGCTTTATTTGAAAGAAAAAGTACCTGGGATGAAATGATTTCACCAACATCATATTTCGGAGATAGTGATATTGAAAAAAATTGTCACGGTTTATGGACCACACAGTGCAAGGTGCAGATACTAGGTCATGCCGGGAATACAGCTGGATGCTCGTCAATGCTTGCTTTTGATCCGGTTAGTGGATTAGGTGTTGCAATTATGACAAATGAGCCGGGTGAGACCGTGTTTAATTTCGGGATTCCGAACCTTATTTTCGGAGAGATTACAGAACGCGAAGAGTACTCGGATCGCTATGTGAAGGATGAAAATGATATCAGCGGTATTTATTTTTCCCAGAGAATGATTAGTGCCGGAACAGTAAGTTTCTTGAAATATATGGGAATGATATTTCCAATTCAGAAAAATGAAGAGGGCAGTTACAATATTTCCTTTGGTGGATTAACGGTTGATCCGGACAGTAGGTTATATAAGATTGCCGATAATCAATATGTTCTTGAAAGGAACGGTCAGAAGGAATTTATGTACTACAGTGTTACAGCAGACGGTAAGGGCAAGCTTGAAATGATGTCCATGGATATGATTACAAGTAAAGCAGACGTTGTTAAGATGGTATTAGTATTTGCAACTTTAATACTTGGCATGATAAGTATTTTAGTTTTAGCTGTAAAACTTGTTTTATTTATTATATGGAAATTAAGAAAGAAGAATTTAAAGTTAAATAAACAGATTATTGCTACACAAATTGTATATGGTGCTAATTTTGCAGCAATAAGTTTCTATTTAAATTCTTCAGCAGGAAATGTATACTGGTTAACAGTTATATCATCGTTACTTGCAACGGGTTTGGGATTGTTTTCTGCAGTAAATGGTGTATATTTAATCTATGGAGTTGTCAAAGAAAAAGACATTAAGATAAAATCAAAAATAAACAGATGCATATGGAGTCTACTTTCTGTTATGTACTTTGGGTTTATTATTACATTTCAGGTGTATAACTTCTGGGCATTATAGGGGGTAAGAACATGGCAAATATTCTAATTGCGGACGATGAAAAAGAAATAGTGAGATTGCTAAGAATATATCTTGAGTCGGAGGATATTCAGGTATTTGAGGCAAATGACGGAAAAGAGGCAATGGAGATTTTAGATCACGAAGAAATTGATCTTGCCCTAATAGATATTATGATGCCGAAAATCGACGGATATCAGTTAATAAAGCACATTAGAGAGCAGAAGAGCAAGTACATTCCGATAATTGTGATTTCTGCGAAGGTTACACTTTCGGACCGAGTGCTTGGAATTGATTTGGGGGCAGATGATTACATCACGAAACCCTTTGAACCATTGGAAGTGGCTGCAAAAGTAAAGGCACAGCTTCGTCGTTTGAATGTTTCACAGATAGGTAATGAAGAAAAAAGTGAAATAACTGTTGGAGACGTTTCATTAAATCTGATCGAATGTACACTACAAAAAGATGGCAAGAGTATTCCCCTTACAAAGGCTGAATTTATGGTTTTACAGCTTTTGATGAGCAGTCCGAAGCGTGTTTTTACCAAAGAACAGATATATGAATCTGCCTGGTATGACGCGGATGCGGTAGACGACAATACTATACGTGTTATTATCAGCAGGTTGCGTGACAAGGTAGGAAGTGAGCATATTAAAACGATAAGGGGATTAGGATACCGTTATGAAGAGTAAAAGCGAAATGACAAAACTAAGAAGTAAAATTGTATGGTGTTTTGTAATTGTAGTATTTACGGTTCGAGTGATTGAGTCGGCAATTGACAGCACTTGGGATTCAATTATTGCCCCCATGCTATATCCGAATGGGGATTATACGGGTGTTGTAGATGCAGGTACTATTGGCTACATGAGTATATCCTTTGCGTTGTATATATTTAGTGCATTTATTTTTTATATTATGGTAAAGAAAATTATTGAAAAAGAAAGCATCAGACAGGTGAGAGAGCAAAACTTATTATATGCTGCAATTGCACATGATTTAAAAACGCCGATAACCTCTGTTCAGGGCTTTGCAAAAGCATTGTCTGAAGGAAAAATCAAGCCTGAGGAAATAGACGAAATATATGAAATCATTTATAACAAAAGTAGAAATATGAATGAACTTGTAGATACTCTATTTGAATATTCAAAATGTGGAACAGACGAATATAAGATGATTTTCGAAGAGATAAATCTGTGCGTGTTGGTTAGAGATATCATTGCAGAGAATTATAGTGATTTTGAAGAACATGATATAGATTTGGATATTGATATACCGGAGGATCCTATTCTTGTAACCGCAGATAAAAAAGAACTTAGAAGAGCAATTTCAAATTTGGTGATTAATACATATAAACATAATTCCAATGGCATTAAGGTCTTAGTTCGGCTATTTTGTGACGGAAAGAAAGCAAAATTGGTTATTGCTGATTCGGGCAATGAAATTGCAAAGGATATGAGCATATTCGAGCCATTTGTAACTGAGAATTCCTCAAGAACTACCGGGAAAGGAACTGGGCTTGGACTGGCAATTACAAAGAGAATTTTGGATGAGCATAATGCAAAGATTATGGTTGATGATAATATGGCAGGATATACAAAGGCATTTATCATAGAGTTTGCAAAATAGGTTTTAAGGAATAAAATCGTTGTAGACGCACAAAGTTTTCCGCAATTGCATTGAGACATTCTGTGTCTCATTATTGAAAACAGGACATTTGCTCACTTTGTGTCCTGTTATATAAAAAGAAACGGCAGTATACTGAAATCGGAAAGAAGGTGATCAAACTATGGATCCTGTGAAAATCGGGAAATTTCTTCAGCAACTTCGAAAAGAAAAAGGACTTACGCAGGAACAGCTCTCAGAGCAATTGAGCGTCACACGCAGAACGGTTTCACGCTGGGAGACCGGCAGCAATATGCCTGATCTGGATATCCTGATCGAACTGTCTGATTTCTATGAAGTTGACCTTCGTGAAATTTTAAGTGGAGAAAGGAAAAGTGAGCGTATGAATGAAGAATTGAAAGAAACTGTATTACAGGTTGCAGATTACAGCAACGAAGAAAAGGCACGTCTGATGCGTAGAATGCACTGGTTGTTTATTGCCGGTCTGATAGGGTTTACTGCATTTCTTATAATCACATTACTTGGTTTGGACACAACAGCACCTTATGAAGACATAGGCAGCTTTGGCCTCGGTATAGCATTTGGCATGCTCATACTCGGTGTAATTTTTACAAGCAAGTATGCATTTAAAATCAGGGAATTCAAGCTTAGATTATTGAACAAAGTAAAAAGGTAAAGTATATGAAATCCCGCAGAATAGCGGTACATCGAGCAAGTAGAGAACTTTGGACAGATTCTGAATTCAAAACAAAAGGTGCTGCTACAGTACTAATGCAAAATTAGTAGATTTGATATTTTTCCGAAAACAAAAACTTAAAGCATAAAGGAGAGTGTACATCTGCACTCTCCTTTAATATATAGCTCAAGGTGTTTTTATCCTTAAAAACAGAACCTTGCTGAAAAACTCGGTCATTTTGTATAAGAACATTGCTATGCCAGCATCTGATTATGAATTTTTGACAAGATGACGCAACCAAACATAACATAATGATTAAAAATTCGTTATCTGCGGTTGGTGGATACTTATGCAACCAAGAGTTACAATATACATATAAATCGAATTTATGGAGGATTGCTTATGAGTATTGTAATGGTTCGTAATCTCGTCAAAGAATATCCGACATTTCGATTGAATAGTGTGACCTTTTTTTTGGAAGCAGGAAAGATTACGGGTTTTATCGGCAGAAACGGTGCAGGGAAAACTACGACAATAAAATCTATGTTAAACCTTGTCCATCCTGACAGCGGCGAGATTATCTTTTTTAATAAGCCTGCGAGTGAACATGAATCAGAAATCAAGAAGCAAATCGGATACTCCACCTGCATCGTTAACTGGTATCCGAGAAAGAGAATCAGAGATATCGTTGAAGTTACAAAATGTTTTTATGACACATGGGATGAGACAGCATATCATTTGATTATGCTTCGCAATATGCACGGTTATTCACAGGAAGAAATTGCGGAGAAAATAGGTATTTCCCGTCAGGCTTATGCTAAAGGGAAAGCGGAGCTACCATTCCGGATGTTGAAAAATGCAATACAACTTCATAATGGTATATATTGGGGTTGCTTCGAATCGCAAATATCATCAAACTCAATAATCCCTAAATCAATTAATGCAACAGATAGTAAACTTACCAACTTATAAGTCTTGTTTTGGAAGTATCTTAGTTCCTGCTTTTCAAAAATTGCCAAGTTTGTACGTCCCATATTATCAATTTCTAAAGTAATTTGTTCCATATCAAGATACTTCATCATTTCACTTGCTGCCTTTTTTACAGTATCTTCAGTAATTTTGTTATATTGTATCTCCTTGTTATTTTCTGCAACAAACGCCTTTACTTCTTCACCAATAGAAAATTCAATCAAATGTGTATCATCAATAAAATTAGCGATAACATAGCTTTCAATACATGGGTAGCTTAACAGAAGCAATCCCCCTCTTAATCCATCTTCATTTTCATATGCATTTGTAAGCTGAGATATTAACTTCCTTATCAAGGGTACATTTACATTGGATTTTGGGTCACGATCAAATATATAATAGATTGCAGCTTTATCCACAGGAAAGTCATACTCTGATATTAATGTTTCAAATACACTATCGAGATAACAATTCTCATCACAAATATCAGAAATATTTGACTCCTCTGTATTTATAACTGCAATCTTTGAAGTACTGATATTTTTACTTCTGAAAAAGTTTGCTTTATCTCTTCTCTTTTCAATATATTCATAGCCCAATACGTTACAGAAAATACGCTTTAGTAAAGAAAATTCTGTTTTTCCGCCTTCAACTATAAACAAAACTCTACCAACACTTTTATCTTTATTAATTCTCATAAGCATCCTTATACTTTGGCAATCCACCAAATACTCCGCTTAAATACATTTTTTCTAGATTCTGAGCAACTCTTGGCTGTTCATCTGAAAAACGCTTTACACGGCTACCATTCTGCCCATCAAATTCGACTGAATATATTTGGTCCGGGCGAAGCAACGAAGTTGAAAGCAAATTGGTAGAATGTGAAACAAAAATCATCTGAGATTTCTTTGATGTATTCATAAAGTACTTAACAAGCAATTCTTCAAGCTCATTGTGGAAGCCGCTAGAAAATTCATCTATCAACAACATACCATTATGTTGTACAACAAACAAGAATGCTGGTAAAATATTGAGCAAAGTGCGGTTTCCCAATGATTCTTCACTAAAAGGGATAGGTTCATTGATATTTTTACGTTTGAAGAACAGCATCTTTTCCTCATCTTTGTGGAACTTTATAACTATATGTTCTCCTTTAGCTTCATTAGCATAGTCTACAGACTGGTCAAAGTTATAATCCTCAAAGAATTTATTAATCTCCTCTGTTCCTTTTTCTTCAATATATTTAGTAATCCTAAAGTCCTGTTTCCCATATGATATAACTTGTTTATCAAACGCATTTAAATAAATGGAGCACTGTAAAAAATCAAACCATTTGCGCAAGGTTTCGTTTCCTGCAAACCTGGTATTGAAGTATACTGTGCGTAAGAAAAGCGTTTCTTTATCAAGCTCATTATAGTTTTCGTTATGTGTGATGTATGATTTAGCCGTTACGCCCATTCTTTCAAGTAGAACTTTATTATCTACATATAGCTTCTCAGAAAGCATAGTTTTCTTAGCATCAAACTCAAAAAAGTAGCGGATTTCTTTATCATCAATTTTAAAATAATAATCCAGTGAAAATTCTGGTGTTTCTGAAAAAAGACAAGTAAAAAGCCCGGAGTTTATTTCCTTCTCCATGAACAGAAGGTCAAGTAATAATCTAATAGCGAGTAGTGCATTAGATTTTCCGGATGCATTTGCTCCGACAAACATCATCCCCTTTAGTACTCCATTATCAGATACATTATGCTTATCCAGTACTTTATAATTAGTTTTTGTGAAATCAATTGTTGTAACATTTTTAAAAGACTTAAAACTCCTCATTATCAACTTTGTTATCATAAAATCACCCTTTTAACTTAAGTATATCACGTTAATATATTATATGCAATATTTTTTCACTTGATGCATCTTTGAACGCAAAATTTTTACACTTTATATTTCGCGTGAATAGAGAAAATTAAACAATACATTTGAATATAACTATAAAGATGGGAGGTTCTGGCTGCTTTCCGAGGGGGGCTTGAAGTTCCGTGGTCTGGAGAGTAACAAAAATGTATGCCTTGCCATTTACGATAGCTATAACGGCTTCGGCAAGTTGAGCGGGATGCAGATTAGCGGCATAGCAGAGATTGTGGAACCATGGACGGATGAATACATGGACTTGCTAGCATTCAAAAAAATTCCGGCAGAGAATTTGAAAAGCTACCGGTCACAATGTACCTAATTAAAGTTACGCCCATTTGCATTGACTTCTTATGTTCAGAGTTCAAAAATATGGGTTTTGATTACCGACAGCATTTGTGTTTATCTGGCGGTGAGCTAAATGACGACGATACGTCGGACAGATAAGGCGATGTGATATTTTTGAGCTATTTTGTCTCATCTTTGCCCGGTTGTATCAAGGTAAAGTTATCAGTTGTTTCCAAAGAAAGTTGATTAAATAATTAATTCTTACAATTTAGGATTTTTTAAGATATAATGGTATTATTGAATTTGATGTCCATACCATTATTGTATCTACAAACCTATTAAGGTCAGTATATTAATGGTTCAGACTGTATTATTAGAGACAATATCTTGCCCAAATTACATGGACTATAAGTTCGAACTTCTTCATCAGTGTAATATAAGATAGGAGTATAATTTATTTTATATAAGGAGAGATTATTATGGCTCAGACAATAACCGTAACATCTGTAATTGAGAGTGCTTCTAAACTCCCATTTGTCCACATCAATCGAGAAGAGTTCCTAGTCAAGAATCTCAGTAAACTGTGTACTGCAGAGCAGTTACAAAAGGCAATCAAAGAAGGAACGCTCCGTGCCGGTATTCCAATTTCTATACTAGACAGCCTGGCCAACGCAGTGATTAATGCAGAAACAATTAAAGTAACCTCTATATCAGCAGTTGCTGGTCTGCCTGGTGGTTTTGCAATGGCTGCTAGTATTCCTGCTGATTTGGCACAGTTCTATGGGTTTGTAATTCGTATTGCACAAGAACTGGCATACATATATGGATGGGATGAGATATTGCCTAAATCTAATTCGCTTGATGCAGAATCAGAGTCTCAACTAGTGTTATTCATTGGTGTGATGTCTGGCGTTAGTGCTGCCAATAAAGTAGTGGGCAAATTGTTCGGTGAAGCTGCCATGAGGGCTGTTTCAAAAAAGGTTGCGGCAAAAGCTCTTACAAAAACATGGTACTATCCAATGATAAAGAAAATTGCAGCCATGTTAGGACAAAAATTGGTAAAATCAACTTTTGCAAAGGGAGTATCCAAGACTGTGCCTATTATTGGGGGAGCTATTTCTGGTGGTCTCACACTTGCAACATTTAAGCCAATGGCACACAAGCTTATGAAGCATCTGTCAACGATAGCCAGTATGTCGCCGGAAGAGTATACCGAATATGAAGCTTCAATTATCATTGATGTGGATGAATCAGAAACTGTTGATGAAACAGTAGCAGTAGAGGAGGTAAGTGATAACAGCTATTGGGTATGTGATTGCGGTAAAAAGAATAAGAGTAAATTCTGCCCAGAGTGTGGAAAAGCAAAGCCTGCTGTGATAAGACAATACAAATGCAACAAGTGCGGCTGGATGCCGGATGATGTTACTAGCCCACCAAACTTTTGCCCGGAATGCGGTGATCCATTTAATGATGATGATATTATTCTGGGTTAATATAATAATCAGTGAGCAAAAATCGACATTGTGATCACGATTTTTACAATAGCGATTTTTGTTTACTGTTATTATTATGATCGTTACAGACATTATTTTTTAACTCGAGGAATGAGGATTGTGTTGAGTTGAAAGATTGAGAAACGATCTATCATGGAAAAAGCGGCGGACTTTTTCTATTTGTAATCATGAAAGGGTAGGTAAAAAGACTTTTGGTGCAAGGTATATTGCTACTGTTTCGTATAAAAACTATTGAATTACATAGAATAGTATTGCATTATATGAGCATTTTGCACTTTGCGGAAATATATAATTTAGCTGAACAGTTTTTAGAGGTTTCTTTATAATTATGTGCAAATGGATATTTATAGATTTTTAACGGCAATCAAGTTTAGATATATATCCACGTACGGACGATTTACGAAAATTCAGCCGAAAGCCGATTGACATGCTCCCACATACAGATGTTATAAAGAATAGCCTTCAGGCATCAATTCCATTAACGTGCTTATAATTAAAGGGTTCCCAGACATTTATCCTTTTTATCGGCTGTTCTGCCTGAGGTGACAATGTCAGGAAACCCTTATTTTTATTGTTGGCGGGATCATATCAACCGTACTGAAAGCGACAGGGTGGAGTTGATTAATCCATACAACCTAAAATTCTGTCTATTTCCATCATCTGATCTTTTGAGAGTGGACCCCAATCCATGGCTTTAGCGTTTTCTTCTATTTGTTTTACCGTTTTGAAACCCGGAATCGGGATGGTTATATCACTTTTTGCCCAAATCCAGCCGAGTGCCCCCTGAACCAGAGTCCTTCCTCCCATTGTTAAAATATCACGGATAGCTTCCAGTTTATCATAAGCAGCGGGATTTGGTTTGCCATCCTTGAACATTTCGTCAGCCCAAAAATGACCAGCTCCGCGGACATCGTTTCTGGATATTGTAGTGTCCCTTTTATATTTTCCGCTTAAAAGGCCCATTGCTAAAGGATTTCGATTAATATTGGCAAGTCCTTTTTCCTCACATAACTTAAGAAGTTCCTCGTTACCATAAATAACATTCAATTTTTGCTGGATGGCACTGCAGTTTTGGTGCTCTGCAAATAATTTGGCACCATTTGTTAAATCCGTACTCCAGCCATAAGTTCTGATTTTCCCTTTGGAGACGAGTTTATCCAAAGTTTCAATAACAGGATCAATCTCTGACAGTGCTATTTCCCATACATGAAGCTGATAGAGATCGATATAGTCTGTCTGGAGACGTTTCAGTGAGGCCTCGCAGGCTCTTTCAATATAATCCGGAGTAACGTTGTAACCTTGAAGCGTTTTTGTTGCTTCACTACCAAAGTAACCGAACTTGGTGGCGAGGACAACCTGAGATCTACGGTCTTTAATAGCTTTTCCGACTAACCTTTCACTATGACCAATACCGTAGGCATCCGCGGTGTCAATAAAATTAATACCTAAATCCAGTGCGGCATGTATTGCTGCAATTGACATATTATCATCGGTCTCACCATAACCATCAATTTTACCGTCCATATAAAATTGACCTCCGATTGCCCAACAGCCTATGCCCATAGGGCTTACCTTAATACCCGATTTTCCCAAAACTCTTTGTTCCATATGAATAACCTCCTCTATTTGATAATAATTTCTCGGAATTTCTGCCCCTTAGTTTATAAGAGTTTAAGATTCCAATTATTAAGACTACCAACCAGTTGGTAGGGTAGTTTCAAAAAATAAAAGGCAGCTTACATACCTTTTATTCCATTCCATAGAACTTCAAAACAGCAATCCATTTCCTGAAGAGCCTGTTCTTTACTCATCAACCCCGATGACAAATCGATGCAGGTCAATATATTGTAAAATGTATATGCCATATGACTTGGATTCATTGACCGAAGCTCCTTTTGCTTTATACCTTCCTCCATGATGCAGGTCAGATTTGCAACAAATTCTTTCTTGCTTTCTGAAGTAATCGATATGATTTCTTCTCTTAGATCTACAGGGGGTAAATAGTATATCCGATTCCAAAAATCCATTTCAGCATTATTCAAATTGTATTCCAGATATTCACGATATATTGTTTTTAAGCACTCCTTGCATGGCATATCCTTACATCCTGTAACGATTGCCTTCATCTTATCCCGGTATTTTTGTACAATATTCTGAAAAAGTTCCCGGAAGATATCTTCCTTGCTTTTAAAATGAAAGTAAAGAGTAGCTTTATTAATATTGACTTCGGCAGCTATTTTATCCATACGTGCACCTTCATATCCATGTAAAGCAAAGGCCTTCAGTGCCGCCTCAAAGATTCTTTCCTTTGTTAAAGCTCCCTGACCCATAATGTTTACCTCCAAATTTCAAATAAACCAACCAAATGGTTGGTAATTTAATAATATCAAAATTAGTTTAAAACGTCAAGCACTTTATAAAAAAAAAATCAGCTTTTTCCGATGTTGTGCTGTTGGTATTGCTTATTTTGGTATATTTATTATAATAGCTATTATATAGGTTAACCGACATGGCTGAAATTTTATTAGCCTTTGTAGCGAATGTAAAGATGAAATGTATGCTGATTTAGAAAAGGTGGAAGGAGTGGTATTGATATGGATAATATGAGAAGAATTAAACACTTTTATGAATATGTCACTTCAAACAACCTGATTGATGAAATTCCTGAGTACATTGCAGACAACTGTGTTGTGAGAATGGGTGATAGAATTTTTCCGGCAGGTATAGAGGGTATGAAACAACATATGATTGAAGTTCGGAAAACTTATCCGGATTTAAAAATGATAATTATTCGTCAATACAATGATGGCGATACAGTTATTTCAGAATTTATTATGGAGGGTACTCATCTGGGAGAATGGCTGGGTATGAAACCAACAGGAAAAAAGCTGCGTATGACAGGTGTCAATATTGATAGGCTGGTTGATGGAAAGATAGTGGAGCATGGCGGGGCTGTAAATACATTTGAAGCTCTGTTTGAAGAAGGCATAATCAAACCGGCATAATATAGAACGCACTATATTCCACTCTACCGGAAAACGAGTTCATGGTGCTACAAGGAGAAAAAGCGAAGCAATATCACAACATATGATGATACAAATCTGAGCAGTAAGAAATACAGTTCGAAGAAAAATATATGGATGGGTAATTATATGGATTACTCAACGGCAAACAGGCCACGAAAAAATGGATAATATCTCGGTACAGGGTGCTGTTCTTGTCATTTTATAAAAAAGCTAAAAAGATGACAAATATTTCTTGTACTCCGCAATTAATTCAGTTTAATGATACATTAACCGGTTACGGCAATAATCTTGATTCGAAAAATAGCAAAAAGGTAATATTGTTTTTTGGCGGTTCCAATTATATTGCATACAATTCTGTTGGAAAGTATTCCTCTAAATTCGATTGCCCGTTTATTTCAGTGGATTATTACGGAACTCAGGATAGCAGCGGTAAAATGAATTTAAAAACGATGAAAAAATCCGTGGAAGATCTATATGAATGGGTAAAAAATCACTATCCCGACAGTAAGATTATAATAATTGGACATAGTTATGGAGCAGGAATCGCAACATATCTGGCAAGTGTCAGGGAATGCCACTCTTTGATTATCACTGCAGGATACAGAGACATTTCAGATTTATATAACAAAATCATACCCATATTCTGGGGACCGTTGAAGGTATTTATTTCAAATAATATACGCACTGCAGAATATGCTGAAAATGTAGAATGCCCGGTTTATATTATTGGATCTACCGGTGATAAAGTTTTAAGTTCGTCCTTACAAGAAAACTGTCATGCAGTTTCAATAATGCGAAAATAAAAATATTCGATAATATTGCTCATGAAGATTATTTTTTCTCAGACAATGTAATTAATTTTATAAATCAGGTAATAGAACAGGATAATGATAAAGAGCTATAATATGTTCCTGCGAAAAGATATTATAAAAATGGCTCATAGACATCAATTCCATCAACTGTTTTATATTTTCGAAGGAGCATCTGTTAACAACAGCTTTGATGACACAAATTCGGGTTTTATTATATCTTAAGTAGTTGGCTTATAAATACTGCAGTTTTATTTTTATATTATAAAGTTAATGTTTTTATTAATCTATTGTAAAAATACGAAACTTAAATTATAATAGTATTAAATTATACCGGAAAGTTAATGATATTATTGACTTAAAAGAAAAATAAGAAACTGAGTGATTAATATGAAGTATTATGAGGATTTTTTGAAACTTGAGGTATTTAACCTTGAAGATGCTCAAAAAGTTGTAGGGAGCGTAGAAAATACAAAAGTCATATTAAATTCATATGTAAAAAAAGGCCTTGTAAAACGTGTGCGTCGAAACTTGTATTGTGCTGTTAACTTGGAAAACAGAAAAGCAACGGCTGACCGGTATTTAGTTGCAAGCAAAATAAATAATAATGCTTATTTGACTTACCACTCTGCATTTGAGATCCATGGATTATCCCACCAAGTAAGTTTTTTAGTTTATGTAGCATCAGAGCAAAAGATATCCGATTTTGAATTTGAAGGTGTTTTATACAAATATGTAGGTAAGGGAATTCAGGAAGGAATTGCCCATTACCGTCTGAATAATAATATTAGGCTTACGGACCTTGAAAGAACAGTTGTTGATTCACTGGATAGATTAGATTATTGCGGCGGTGTCTATGAGCTGGATGAGATATTAAAAATATGCAGAGTTCTTGATGAAGCGAAACTGGCAAAATATCTTGAAATATATGATAAACAGATACTTTATAAAAAAGCAGGTTATTTCTTGGAACGATATCAGCAGTCTTTGGGGATAACAGATGGTTTTTTGAGTCAGATAGAAAAAAGGACAGGAAATACGAAAAGTTATTTAGATAAAGAAGCAAAAAGCGATAACGGTATGCTCATAAAACGATGGGGTCTCATAGTGCCAAAACCTCTGGAAGGAAAGGGTGATATTTTTGTTTAGGGCAGATAAAAAATATTACCTGGAACTTTCTGAGAAGACAGGATTTCACAAAGATGTAGTAGAGAAAGTTCACCGATTAATATTGATACTTGAATTTATAAATAGCAATGCTTTTTTAAGAGAGCGTTTAGTTCTAAAGGGTGGAACTGCTTTAAACCTGACCGTTTTTGCTTTGCCCAGATTATCTGTGGATATCGATCTGGATTTTCACTCCTATGATAACAGAGAAAAGGTGCTTGAGGAACGGATAAGGGTAAAAGAAATACTACATGGGTACTTAGAGAGGGAAGGATATAATATATCACAAAAATCCAAAGATTATTTTGCTTTAGAATCCATTGTAGCTCGTTTCCAAAACAATGCGGGTAATTATGATAATTTAAAAATTGAAATCAACTATTCTTTAAGACATCATATTTGGCCGCCGGTGATGCGAAAAACAAATACAGAATTATTTGGCGCCGGAGGGGAAGTTAAGACATTAAACCACATCGAACTTTTGGCGACTAAAACAGCAGCTTTGTTTAACCGTCTTGCAGCAAGGGATTTTTATGATTTATATA
>JAAYPY010000223.1 GCA_012519555.1 Tissierellia bacterium
ACGCCCTATAACATCACGTATAAAACATTGGGGGTTAAGTGATTGCGTGAATGTTTCTGCCCCGCATCAGCTTTCGCAACGGCAGACAGTGACGAAGCCCGCAATCCCCAACGTTTCATACATGTAGCCGTTGGGGCACATGCAAAAAAAGACAACGGACACATTGACAATGACGAGTAACGACAGACATACCGTAACACAGACCGACTTTATGGACGGACTGATTCGACTTGACCAACAGTGCAACCGGACAAGGACAACTGACCGAGAAGAAAAAAGAAAAAGCCCTCGCTTCGCATTTTTGAAAATTTCTACCAGCGCACATTGCACACATCCCGCAAACCCCTCAGAACCAACGCTGCAGGCCAAAGTTTGCGGGAAGAGTGCAATTTTGCCAACCCACCCAAAACGCACAAATGAAATGACAGATGTACACGATAAGAAAACCCGTAGTTACAACATGAGTCAAATCAGGGCTAAAAACACTAAGCCTGAAATGACAGTTAGAAAATACTTATTTGGACAAGGTTTCCGGTATCGGCTACACGAAAAAAAACTGCCCGGAAAACCAGATATAGTCCTGCCGAAATATAATGTTGTAATTTTTGTTCATGGATGTTTCTGGCATGGGCACGATGGATGCAAATATTTTGTCATGCCCAAGACCAGAACTGAATGGTGGCTAAACAAAATAAACAGGAATAAAAAACTGGATTCAGAAAACCTCAAAAAATTAAAAGCAGAAGGATGGAAAGTGATCTCAATTTTCGAGTGTGATCTGAAAAACGGAAAAACTGAAAAGACACTTAAAAATATTGTGAAGCAATTGGAGGCCAATGGAAATACCAATAATTGACATATTCGCTGGTCCAGGTGGACTTGGAGAGGGATTCAGTGCATATCTGAATCCGAAAGGCAAAAAGAGAAAATTTAAGATTGCTCTATCAATAGAGAAAGATACGTATGCTCATCAGACCCTTTCATTAAGAAGTTTTTTCCGGCAGTTCCCACCCGGACAAATTCCGGCAGATTATTATGAATTCATAAAAGGACAAATTCCTTTGGACGTACTGTTTAAGAAATGGCCAAAGCAGGCTCAAAAAGCAAAAGATGAGGCTTGGCAGGCAGAACTCGGATATGGGAAAAAAGCTATTTCCAATGCGATTGTTGATGAAAGGATTAAAACGTCACTAAATGGAAATAAAAACTGGCTGCTGATTGGCGGCCCGCCCTGCCAAGCATATTCAGTTGTTGGGCGTTCCAGAAGACAGGAAAAAATTCTTGATGAGAAAAAGGACGAAAGAGTAGGACTATACAAACAGTACCTGAGAATTCTGGCAGTTCATAACCCTGCAGTTTTTGTGATGGAAAATGTGAAGGGCTTATTATCGGCAAAAACAGAGCAAAGTCCGGTTTTTTCCAAAATACTTAAAGACCTTGCAGACCCGGTAAGTGCTTATCTTTCTGAATACAGAAGTAATGGCATAAAACTTAGTTGTCCTGGTTACCGGATTTACTCATTGGTTGCCGCACCTACTGCCTTTGATTTAAATGGCAACCCTGTTTTCAGCCATAAGGATTTTGTGATCCATTGTGAAAAGTATGGCGTGCCTCAAGCGCGACACAGGGTTATTCTACTGGGCATACGTAACGATATTGAGCATCAGCCGAAAGTCCTTGAACCAAAAAATGAAGTGCCCATTTCATCAGTCCTGAAGGGATTGCCCAAGCTAAGAAGCAAACTTTCAAAGTCAGAAGACAGCGGAGAAAACTGGAAAGTGGCAATAGCAAAAATCCTGGAAAAAGGCATGTTAGCTGGTGTTGCTAGAGAAGTAAAGGAGGAAATCATGAAACAGCTTGACAAGATAACGCTGCCTCAAAAAGAATCTGGTGGAGAGTATTGTGAATACAAAAGAGTAAATATTCAGTACCGTCCGGATTGGTATCTTGATCAAAACGTTGAAGGAGTTTGCAATCACTCTTCCAGAGGGCACATGGACAGCGACTTGTTACGGTATCTTTTTGTTTCCTGTTTTGCAAAGGTTAATAAACGTTCTCCGAAATTGGAGGATTTTCCTGCCTCTTTACTACCAGCCCATAAGAATGTGAAAGCAGGAATTGAAGACAAAAAGTTTGCGGATAGATTTAGAGTTCAGTTATGGGATAACCCTTGTAAAACAATTACCAGTCATATTTCCAAAGACGGTCATTACTACATTCATCCCGATCCCACACAGTGCAGGAGTTTTACTGTCAGAGAAGCAGCTCGCATACAGACGTTCCCGGATAACTACTACTTCTGTGGGTCGAGAACTTCACAGTTTATCCAGGTTGGAAATGCAGTGCCTCCTCTCTTAGCGAATCAGATCGCTGAAATTGTATCGGAAATTTTTGATGCTACACATAGTAAGAGCAAGAAAGAAATCCAAAAAGAAACAGTCTCAGCTTAAATCATGGAGGAGAATCATAAACTAACGCTATACGTTTCCTACTACCTCTCACGGTTCAATGAAGAGGGTTTAAGCAATCTTGGCTATTCAACCTGGAATGATGCATTTGATGACATTGCCGAAAAATTGAACGTTAAGAAGCATTCGGTAAAGAATTGGAGAGATGAGTTTGACCCCATACATGGTCATAGAGCAGGTTGGTATCAACGTCCTATGAGTCCAAGTCGTGTAAGGGTTGTTCGCGCATTGGAAGGATTGGAAGAAGAAGAAATACGGAGCTTGGTGGTTGATATTCTTAACAACTCCATTAAGCAGGACACGGATAATTTGGAAGAGCTGCTTAAAGTTGTATCAGATGGAGACAAGAAAGGTAATTCATCGTTTATTTTGAGAGGGCCCACCGGAAGAAAGGCAGAGGAGTATTTTATTAAACATCACAAACAATATGCAGAACCAATTGGTGGTACATTGACTGATACAAGAGATAAAGGCTGCGGATATGATTTTGAAATAAAGACCACCGAATCATATTATGTAGAGGTAAAGGGATTGGCTGAAGAATCAGGTGGTGTCTTATTTACCAATAAAGAATGGGAATCCGCAAAACAGGCACAGGATAAATATTATCTGGCAATTGTTTCGAAGATTAACACTACACCAGAAATCAAATTTATTCAGAATCCAGCATCTATTCTAAATCCCAAGAAAAACATTGTTACCACAATTCAAATTCAATGGAGTGTTTCAGCAAATGAATTGAATCAATGATTGACTACTCCAAAATAGAATCCACCTCAGCGGAACCGGAAGCCAGTTCCATGATAGAGACATTCCGGGCTATCGGGTATTCCATTGAAACGGCTATTGCTGATATTCTGGACAACTCTATTTCTGCCGGAGCCAGAAATATCTGGATTGACTATCTCTGGAAAGGCCCGTATACCATTATCGGGATTATGGATGACGGATGCGGAATGTCCAACAAAGAACTAATCCAAGCAATGCGACCAGGCAGCATAAGTCCGTTAACTGAACGGGAGGAACATGATCTTGGCAGATTCGGTCTTGGATTAAAAACCGCCTCTTTTTCGCAATGCAGAAAGTTTTGTGTGATCTCAAAAAAAGATGCCTCAGAAAGTTACTGGACATGGGATTTGGATTATGTGAATAAGGAAAAGGCATGGAAACTAATAAAGTACAAACCAGAGGAGATTGATTTTTTGAATCAATGGAATTACTTACAAAGTGGCACAACTGTGCTATGGTGGGATATTGACAGACTGACCAAAGACACTCATACCGACAAAGAATCTTCTAAAGCAGATTTCTTTGCTACGATCGAAAAGGTCAAAAAGCACCTGTCGATGGTTTTTCACCGGTACATTGAAGAAGGTGTGAACATCTGGCTGCGGGACAGAAAGATTGAACCCTGGGATCCTTTCATGATTGGATTTGAAGGTCTTCAGGCGAGACCGGAAACGTTGCTGGAAGAAGGCAAAGTACGCATTAAAGGATTTGTCATGCCTCACCGTTCAAAGCTGTCCGCTGAACAATATAACTACGGAAAAGGCCCGAAGGACAGCTGGGCTGCTCATCAGGGGTTTTACATATACCGGAACAGGAGATTGCTTGTAGCGGGAGATTGGCTTGGATTGTTTAAACGGGAAGTTCACTACGATTTGTGCAGAATAAGAGTTGAACTGCCGAACAATATGGATGATGATTGGCAGATTGATATTAAAAAATCAGTTGCACGTCCACCCTCCAGAATCAGAGAGCCCCTGCTGGCAGTGGCGAAGGATGTCCGGGCGCAAGCTGTAGAAGTATACAGGCATAAAGGAAAGGTGGTCAAACGAAAATTAGCTAAGGATGAATATTTCCCTTTCTGGGAAGAAAAAACCAGACACGGAAAACGGTTTTATAAACTCAATCGAGATCACCCTATGCTCAAAGAGCTACTGCAAAACGCAAACGGCTTAACAAAACAGTTTGAGAAAGTGCTGCAGTTCATCGAAGAAACTGTACCGGTGCCCCTCATAACCCTTCAGGAGAACGAAAACAAAAAGCCACATGGACAGCCCTTTGAGGGCAAAAATCATGATGTTGTACTGGAGGTAATGAAAGCAATATATGAAAGCCTTATAGCGGAAGGGTTACAACCGGAGCAGGCTACAGCAAGAATTGCGAACATCGAGCCATTTAACTTTTACCTTGAATATCTCGAACATCTGCAGGAATGATAGAACAAGCAATCAGAATAATACGGGTGATGATAGGTAACACTACCTCCGTCACAAGGGAACAAATAGAGGAGCATGTTACTCAGGTTCTTCAAATGCCAAATTTCTCTGAACTTGAAAGAGATCAGCTTATCAGAGAAATAGAAAGTATCTACAGCGTAAGGGTTGAGGATTACAGAATTATCGAAAGAGAGGAAAGGAGACTTCCCTGGTTGAACGCTAAACGAGCGGAAACAAACTGGAATTTCTGGTCGCGATACCGTTCATACCTTCAGGATGAAAAAAACTTTGCACCGGATACACTGAATAAGCTCGATCGACTAACTGACAGAATTCTTGACAGCCTGTTCGATCCGACAGCTAACATTGAGATTGACAAAAAAGGGTTGGTCGTAGGACAAGTACAATCCGGAAAAACTTCTAACTACACAGGCCTTATCTGCAAAGCTGCCGATTCAGGGTACAAATTAATCATTGTTCTTGCGGGTATTCACAATAACCTTAGAAGTCAGACACAATTACGCCTTGATGAAGGATTCCTTGGATTTGACACCCAGCACACCAGAGCTTTCAATCAAAACAACATAAGAATTGGCGTTGGCAGAATAAATCGATCAGGTGTTGCGCACTCATTGACTTCCAGTCTTGACAATGGAGATTTTACACAAGGTGCTGCCAATTCATCCGGATTCAATTTTGACACCAATGAGCCAATTATTGCTGTAGTAAAGAAAAATCCTCACGTGCTGCGAAGACTGCATCAGTGGCTATCTGCACAGGCAATTCAAGCGGAAAACGGACATAGGAAAATACGTAATAAATCACTGCTGCTGATTGACGATGAAGCTGATAATGCTTCTATTAACATTTCCAATGATCCGGAGCGAAGAAGTTCTATCAACGGATGGATTACTCAAATAATAGGGCTATTTGGCAAAAGCGGTTATGTAGGTTACACCGCTACCCCATTTGCCAATATTTTCATTCCGATTGAAGAAGACAACCTGTTTCCAAGAGACTTTATCATTAACATTCCCGCTCCATCAAACTATATTGGGCCGGAGCGGGTTTTCGGATTCAGAATGGTGGAGAATGATGAAACATCAGAAACGGTTCTTCCTATTGTAAACCGGATTAATGATTATCAAACATTTGTGCCTGACAGACATAGAAAAGGAGAATATCCTGACTGGAAGCGACCTGATGAAGTTTCTGAGGCGATTCTCAATCATTTTTATCTGCACATGCCCGATTCACTAAAGAAGGCCATTCGTTGCTTCATTCTTACCTGTGCCATCAGAAGACTTAGAGGAAGTGTGAATGTCCATAATTCCATGCTTATTCATGTCACCCGATTTCAAAATTGGCAAAGTATCATTACAGCGGCTGTGCAGAAATTGTTTGACTATTACCGTATGGGCATAAACCAAAACGATACGGATATTCTGGAAGAATTCAGAGCAACTTTTGAGGATGATTCAGAAGGTTACAGGTCATATGTTACGGTTTCAAATCAAATACTCTCGTCACCATTATGTGATATTGACCCGAATATTCAAGTGCATTCCTGGAGTGAAGTGTTACCTCATTTAAATGATGCAGCTTCAAGGATAGAAATAAGGGCAATTCATGGTGGTTCAGGAGAAGCACTTGACTATTACGACCATAGAGATGGCCTTTCTGTAATAGCTATAGGTGGTAATAAATTGTCGAGAGGACTTACTCTTGAAGGACTTTCAGTAAGCTATTATCTCCGTTCCTCCAGAATGTATGATACACTAATGCAGATGGGACGTTGGTTTGGCTATCGGCCTGGCTATGTTGATCTGTGTCGTTTGTTTACAAGTAGAGAACTCAATGAATGGTTCTGTCATATAACACACGCTTCAGAAGAACTGCGGGAAGAATTCGATTATATGTCAGATGTGGCTGGCTCAACTCCTGAGCAATATGCACTTAGAGTTAGAACACATCCTGGTGTACTTCAGGTTTCTGCGACAAATAAGCTCCGTACGGCTGTTATCGTACAGGTAACCTGGGCTGGTCGGCTGGTGGAATCTTATGAATTCAGAAAAGATACTGATGTAATAACCGGAAACCTTAACGCAGCAAGGAATTTTATACAATCCTTACCCCCGGAATTTTCTAACCTTAATAATAACTACTTGTGGCACGACATCCCTGCCGAACAGATAATCGGCTTTTTGAATAACATTCGCACACTGGAAAATTTGAAGGCGTACGACCCTCTGAATCTAATCAGGTTTATCAATATGCAATTGCCAAACAATGAGCTAACGAGTTGGAGGGTTGTATTAATGTCTAAAAGAAATGCTTCCTGTACAACTGAATTTCAGGTTAACAACGAATCGGTTCAAATTGGCTGTTTCTTACGAAGGCAAGATGAAAACAACTCAGATGAAAGTGTTTATTACCTGAGAAAGTCTCATATAATTAGCCCGAAAGATGAGTTCATTGATCTCACAACAGAGCAATATGAAAGAGCAATGCAGTTAACAAGGGAGTTGCGGGCAAGACAAAACAAAGAAGGCGAACCTGCATACCCTAATGGCGAAATAGTTAGAAATGAAATAAGAAACTCGCAAAATCCGCTCTTACTTATTTATATGCTTGACCCGGCTGGTGCAGAAATGCCAACGGGAAGCGATCCTTTTATGGGTTATGCGATCAGTTTTCCTGGCAGCAATTACAATGCCTGGGTTGCCTATGCCGTAAATGAACAACTCCTCGACAGATTTAATGTTGAGGATGACCTCGATGATTTTGAAGATGAAGAAGATTGATAAAATTTGGAACGAACTGGAAGATGAACAGCCACTGAAAAGCGGTTTGTTATATAAGCGCTATTCAGGTGCAATCAAGCCTGATGTCTATGTAGCAGTTAAATCTCCTGAAAAGCTACGCTGTATTGCCGCTCACTTGAATTCTGAAGCTGAATTGCAATTAAAAAGCTGGGACAAGCTCAGGGATATTAAAATCGAAACACTTCCTGACGACAAGCACACAGATAAACAATTTTTACTGGTACTGCTTCTTGACAATCAACACCGGGATATTTTCTCCACCCTTAGTGAGGACCTTATTCATCAGGTAGCAGATATTGCCAATGAACCTGAGCTGATTAAGTTACTGCTTCTGCGACTTGAAAAATGGCGGTTGCTGTTCGAAAAGATGGGGCAGCAAGGTCTTTCAGATGAAGCACAAAGAGCACTGTACGGTGAAATATATTTCCTGAGAAAGCTCCTTCAAAATGTTCCAAATACTGACTATTGTGTTAATTCCTGGAAAGGCGTAGAAAAATCGGTACAAGATTTTCAGTTTTCAGACTGGGCTGTTGAAGTCAAAACCACACATGGAAAAAATCAGCAAAAGCTTCACATATCCAGTGAACGGCAACTCGATATTTCACTCATACCAAGAATTTTTCTGATCCATTATTCGCTTGAAGTCCGACAATATCATGGCGAGAACTTGAATGATCTGGTGGATGATGTGCTTAAAATGCTTTCAGACAGCCCCGCAGCACATAATCTTTTCCGCCTCAAATTGCTGGAAGCAGGTTACTTCGATATTCATCGTCATTTGTATTCTGAAACCGGCTATTCCATCAGACAGGAAAACATCTATAAAATCACTGATGATTTCCCGAAAATTACAGAAAATCAGATTCCGTCCGGTGTTGGTGATGTACGATATTCCCTTATTGTATCTGCCAATGACGACTGGACTTTAAGTGAACACGAGTTATTTGAGAATCTTAAATCAGAATAGATAGTATGCTTGAAAACAAGGAACTCAATAAATTTTATGCTGATGTACAGGAGGACATCAAAGCGCAACTTCTTTCAGAGGAAGAAGGTACGAATCCAGAGCAAATTTTCACCGATTTCGCTTTGGCACTTCTTTCTGATGCAGGTGAAACAGAAAATTACAGACTATGCTATGATGAAAAGATCAGCAAAAGAGGTGTTGAGCATAAGGTGAATGCCTATGCCCTTTATGAAAATTATGAAACGCTTGACCTCTTCATTACTATTTATAACGCAGACTCTACCATACAAGCAATCACCAAAACAGATGCCGACAAAGCAATTGACAGATTGGCTAAATTCTTCAGGAATTCCATTTATAAGGATTATGTAAACGAATTAGAGGAAAGTTCTGAAATATTTGATCTTGCACAGACCCTTGCCAATGTGCCTGAAGTAAAGGAATTCCTTACAAGGGTTAATATATTCCTTCTGACTAACGGAGAAGTAAAAGCAGACCTGAAATCCACCGATAAAGTTGCCGGTTATCCTGTTTTCTACCGGGTAATTGACATTAACTATTTGTTCAACCTTTCAGAAAAATCAAGAGTTCCTATTGAGATTGACTTTGAAAGCAATCGAATATCTATTCCCTGCATAGAAAGCCAGAGTGAAAACGAAGACTATCAGTCCTATCTTGCAATTATACCTGGTGAAGCCCTTGCCACAATCTATGAGCAATATGGCCCCCGGCTTCTTGAACAAAACGTGCGTTCATTTCTGCAATTCACAGGTAAAATCAACAAAGGAATTCGTAAGACCATTCTTGAAGAACAACATATGTTTCTTGCGTTCAACAATGGTATTGCTGCAACAGCAGAAGAAGTGGAAATTATTGACTTACCTGATAATACGGGAAAAGCTATTGGTTTTGTCAAAGACTTTCAAATTGTCAACGGAGGTCAAACCACTGCCTCCATTTACCATACCTGGAAGAAAAACAACGCTGATATTTCGAAGATTTTCGTTCAGCTTAAACTGACAATCATAAAAGACAGGAAAAATTTTGCTGAAATAGTTGGCCGTATTGCTGAGTATGCAAACACGCAAAACCGGGTTTCTGCTTCAGATCTGAGCTCCAACAGGGAAAATCATGTTATTCTTGAAAAACTTTCCCGTACAATTTGGGCACCTCCTAAAGCAGGGGAAACGCATCAAACTCGATGGTTTTATGAACGATCCAGAGCTCAATACAAGAATGAACGAATACGCTATGGCATTACACCTTCCCGCAGAAAGCAGTTTGATAAGCAAAACCCAAGAAGCCAGATGTTTACTAAAGAATTACTGGCCAAGTATGTCAACACATACTCTGAAGTTTATCATGGAAAGAAACTGGTTATCGGCCCGCATTTCGTAGTAAGGGGCAGTCAGAAAAATTACGCTCAATTTCTTAATTACAACTTTGATAACAAGCCGGATAACATCTATTTTGAAGATGCGGTTGCACTGGCAATTCTTTTCAAAACAGCAGAAAAACTTTACGGTATTAAACCAAACGCCATAGGTGATATGCGCTATATAACGGTTCCTTACGCCATTTCCTGGCTCGGTTTTAGACTTAACTATCAACTTGATCTTTATCGCATATGGAAGACACAAGGATTGAGTGTGTTGCTGCAGGAAAAGCTCAATGAAATAATGGTAAAAATCGAAGACTTCATTAAATCCAATGCTCCCGGTTCCTTGTACGGAGAATGGGCAAAAAAGGAAGAGTGCTGGACTACGATTAAAGAGAACGACCTAGATATTTCACTCGAAAGCTTGAAAGAAGATTTAGCGAGCAAAACGACTATAAAGAGAAAGAGAATTTCAGATGATGAAACTGCCCAGACGGAATTAAATGCTTCTACTGAAAGACTCAGATCAGTTCATCCGCAGACATGGAAGAAAATTGAAGATTGGGGGAGAACAACCGAAAATCTTTCGCAGTATCAGAGCAATATGGCCAATACAATTGGGAATAAGGTCAGAACCAAACGAAATTTTTCTGAAATAGAGAGAATGCAAGGAGAGTCAATTCTTGACATTATCGCTGATCAGGCATCAGAGCTGTTTTTTGATATGGAGAAATTCTTTGATGAAGACAACAAGGCAAAAGAAAATGGACAAGAAATTACACTGGAACTGGTGAAGGAAATCGTAAAGTGGGACAAGAAAAATAAGAGGTTAAAACCATTTGAATATAGGTTCATGGCAGAACTTGCGGACGGTAAAAAAAGTATGACAGACAGGAACAAGTTTATTGCAGGACTTAACTTAAAAAAGGTAAAGAAGTATGGATTCAGAGATTAGTCAACGCAGCAGTCACACACATTGGCTGGCCGCTCAAGGCCTCCCGCAGACCAAAGCCAGCCAAAGAGTGTGCCTGCCCAGCCCGGAAGAAGAAATTTTCAAAAATGCCCCACGCGCGACTGAAAAGAAAGAAAGACAATGACACGAATGGACAAATTTGGACTTCTTAACCGGTTGACACTGTGGACAGAAAAATAAAAAGAATGAAAAGCACGATGCCCCAACATTGTATAAGCGTAATGCGGGCTGAACAGTTGAAATTGAGCATTTTTGCTACTAAGAAACTTTGCGGTAGGTGGACAGTGAATCGCTCCGAAATCCCGCACTACGCTTATACTTGACCGTTGAACTAAACCGCCCCCAGTCGGAGGCGGTAAATTGATGGTAAATTCGAAGTAAAAAACTTCAAAACAAACCATCATGAAAAACATTCATTCACAACTTATTGAGCGGTTCATTCGAGAGAT
>JAAYPY010000224.1 GCA_012519555.1 Tissierellia bacterium
AATTCAGCTGCTTCAACATATTTGCCTCTGCATATTTTGCACAGACCTAATTCATTCAAGGTCTCTTTTTGAACGCTGTCAATTTTTAATACATTTTCAAAGTATGTTTCTGCAATATCATACTCTCCCTTGGACCTGTATGCAAGACCTATGAAAAACAACAAATTCCACCATCCGCTAAAATCCTTGACCAAGGGTAGCAAGAGCTCCAATGCTTCGTCGGGTCTTTCCTTTAAGACTAAATTGTACCCATTTTCAAAGTCAACATAGGGCTTTAGTTGAATTAATTCCTTTCTTATTACTTCTATTCTTAAATCATCATCATCTAATTCCTGATGTTTCTGCCAGGTGAGTTCTGCTTTTATATATTGCTGCTTCCGCTTATAATAATAACCTAATTTATAATAAGCCAAGGAGAATTTATCATTGTAGTCAAGGCATTTCTCAAAATAAAAATTAGCTTCTTCCAAAAAATATTGACTGATATCATTTCCTTTTTCATGATGCTCCATTCCCATATTTTCCAGACAGGAAGCGTAGATAAAGCAGGTTTTTTCATTTTCTTCATTATTAACTAAAGCTCTTCCGTAAACGACACCATCTTCTTCCTTAATGTCGTTATTTATACAGTATATAATATATGGCAGAAATTCAAAATTAAGCTCTGTAAACATGTCCTTATAATCCTGTATGTATTTAAAATTTCTGTCTGTTCCGCAAATATATATGATACCGTCTATAATGTTGTTGAGTGTTATTCCGTCTATTTCATCTTGTTTGTTTATATCTTCCAATAGCTTTTGAATCCTTATTGGTATCGGCAGCTCCTTTTTCGTAATATATATTTTATCCTTGAAGTTTACGGCTGCACCCTTTTTTAAGGTTATAAAAGAAATATCATTTCTTTTTTTTAGATAAAATTCTTCAAAATATTTATCTCTTTTCATAAACAATCTCCTCTATGTCATTAACAATATATGTTTCACATCTGTTAAAAATATTTTCCTTGTCTCTATATACAAATAATATTATATTTTCTCCGATTTCTGCAATTCTGAAATCATTTATAATTTTGCCGTTCCTTGAGGCAAAGTATTTATACTTAAAATCAATATCATTTGACAAATGCCTCTTTATGTTTTTAAATTTATCTTCCGATTCCCTGTCTAAATAGTCCGGTAATTCTTCAAATTGGTTGTTGAATATATAATCAAATTTTAATGCTTGTATAAATTCATGGTCAATATTGTTTAAATATTTCACATAATCATAAAATATTTTATAAAGCTTTTTTCTGCTGTGTGCTCTGTTATATAAATCATATTTCTGCCAGTAATCACTGAATGAGCTGTAAAACTCAAAGGCAGAATCGGTAAACTTACTATCTATTATATAATTTATGGACTTGTTGAAGTACTTTTCATTATAATATTTATCGACCAATTCTTCAATATTTTTAAGTTTCAGCAACTCCTTCAAGCTGATATATTTTGTGCAAATTACTTCATATGGTGCCTTTTTTGTGTGTTTTATCCGGTGCTTCTCCTTATCTTCGAAGATTTTGGTTCCCTTCAACACTTTTAGAAAGCCAAGTTGAATTTTTTCGGCATTAAGATGATATATTCCGTCAAAAGACTCTTTAAAGCTGTCATAATCTTCATAAGGCAGCCCTGCAATAAGGTCCAGATGCATATGTATATTGTTGTTTTTTCCTATTTGTTTAATTACACGGCTCAATTTATCCTTGTCCATGTGTCTGTTGATTTCATTCAAAGTTTCTTCCTTCAATGATTGAACTCCAATTTCAAACTGGAACATATTGACAGGCATTTTACCAATAAAATTTAAAAACTCATAATTTATAATATCTGCGGTAATTTCCAGGTGAATTGTCATCTTGTTTTTATTGTTTTCCGCTATATACTGCATTATTTCCATTGAGCGCCTGTAATCTGCATTGAATGTTCTATCTACAAACTTGATTTGCCTTGCCTTTGTATTTAAAAGCATTTTTAAATCCTTCTTAACTCTTTCCATTGAAAAAAACCTCATTTTTTTATCAATGGATGACATGCAGAAGCTGCAGCAAAATGGGCATCCCCTTGAAGATTCAAAGTATATTATTTTGTTTGTAAACTCTTCACCGACTTCATAGGGGTAATTGATTGTATCAAGATTATCAATTAGACCTCTTCTTTCGTTTATAATTACATCATTGTTTTCTTTGAATGCCAAACCCTTTATTTTATGGAGCATGGGACTTGTGTTTTGAATTTCTTCAAGAAATTCTCTGAATGTTTCTTCGCCCTCTCCAAAGACAATATAATCGATGAAGGGGTTGTTTTTCATCATTTTTTTTATTTCATAGGAGACCTCGGGACCCCCATAAAGTATCTTGGCTTTATTATTGGATTCCTTTATTATGTATGAAATATCATTTATATAATCAATATTCCATATATAGCATGAAAAACAAATGAGAGCTGCATCTTCAGCCAATATTTCTCCCAATATGTATTCTAATTTTTGATTTATTGTAAACTCTTTTATTACAATATCAAAATTACAGCAATATTTTTTTAAATATCGCACAGCTAAATTTACATGAACATATTTAGAATCCAAAGCTACCAACAGTATTTTCATATCTTTATCCTCATCAGCCCCGATTTATTCTTTACTATTGCCGTGTTTTCAGTCCTTTTTACAACCTTGCATCTGCCTAAAAGAGGATGAGTGAATACCGAATATTTTAAACACTCCTTAATATCCGGAATCTTATCCGGTATTATTAATTTTTCCGGACTTATTGAACCTTTCCTAAGTTTATGCAAATATATAGAAAAGCTGCTTATTGCGTCTGAGATGTTTTCTGCAGAAGCGGCTTTTGTATTTTCTAAGTAAGTATTCAACTTATTATCACTTGCATCTTTCTTCTCGAATATGTAGTTTAAAGCACTGCTGCAGTTTATAATATCATCATCAAAGAGCGTTGGTTTTGCAATCAGTTTTATTCTCTCTCTTTCAAATTTTATTATGTAATTCTTATTAGTTTCTATCAGGTTCTTTGTAAAATAATCTTTGACTGAAAAATCAATCAATTTCTCCTTAGTGACTGCTTCAATATTTTCAATTTCAGACCTGTTCATGAATTCATAAATTGCTGATGAAATAGTCAAGGCATTCAATATGGTGTTTTTATTTAATGTGTAAAAGGTAACTGCTTTCAAAACTTCTTCGATTGAATTTTCCCACACAGTGTTTGCCAACACAATGGGGATAATTTTAAACTCTGACAGTTTATCGTTCATATTTGAAGGTCTTTTATTTTGTAGCCAATAATTGATTGTTTCATCATTGCCGTTCATATAATAAGAGAATAATTCAATTTCCTTTTTATATCTATCTTTATCAAAAAGACACCCTATATTATTTTCATAGGGAAGAAGACATTTTACGCTAATCAAAAACAGCTGAAATTCAATGCTGTCTGTGTCATTATAACAGTATTTTAAAAGGTTTTTCATTCTATTTTGCATATATTCTCCTTAATAGCAGGGGAATGCCGCTCTTTGGCATTCTTTGCGTTTGACCTGCCATCCGTTCATGTACTCTATCGCTTGCAGCAATGGAGTTATGTCATAAAAAAGAATTCGCAGTATTAACTGCGATTCCATTATACAATCAATTATATAAATTATCAAATGCTATTAATCAATTCTCAAATTCTTCTTTGTAATCAAAGGCATATTGTAAAACCTTCAAAGAGTAATCACTTACACCTCTTTCATCATTTGACTTCAAATAGTTTTCAAGTCCTTGCTGACCTCTGTTGTATGCAGTAAGAGCCTTATGCATGTCATTATGGTAGACACCTTTAAGATATGAAAGCTGTGTAATGGTAAGCTTTAAATTGAATTCAGGATCTAAAAGCATTTCATGCTTATATGAATAGCCTAAATTTTCTGCAATAACCTTTGCAGTGTTCTCCATAAGTTGGCCCAGACCCAGTTCGCCTCCTGCACCTATGGCGTTAGGATTAAAATCACTTTCCCTTTTTATCAGACCTAATACTATGAAGGGATCTATGTATTTCTCTTTGCTTTCTTCAACAAGAAACTTACAATGGTCATATTCCAATCCTGTTATTTTTTTTGTAAACCTAATCAATTCCTTTTCGCGTATAAATGAATCTCTGTAATCGTGAATATATGATTTTATAATTGGTTCCTGAGGTAATTTGTAATAATTTTGTTTATCCTCTGCTATGGCAGTCATACCTGTATTTACCATCATAAAGTAAGATAAAATGCATATGGCTATTAAAATAGTCAAGAAATTTTCACGTTTCATTTCCTACCTCCTTGTCCAATATCAATTATAATGAAATAATATTTATTACTCAATGTAGAAAGCTGAAATGTATTGTTGAATAAGAAGATAATTTGACGTTTTAATAATAAAATAAGGAACGCTCAGCGTTCCTTATTGTTTTTACATTTTTTCCGGTGCTTCCATTCCTAAAAGCTCCATTCCCTTTTTAAGAACCGTATTAACAGTGAGAGTTAAAAGCAATCTTGCTTTTTTTACCCTTTCATCATCTGTAATAATGGGGCATTCGTGATAGAATCGGTTAAATTCTTGTGCCAGACCGACAATATATCGAGTAACCATAAAAGGTTCGTATTTGTCATGAGCGTTTAAAACAGCTTCTTTAAATCCTTCAAGTTTTTTAATGACACTGAATGATTCATTGTCGGTTAATACAGAGTAATCCACATCATCATTTATTTCTATAGCTGCTTTTCTAAGAAGACTGCAGGTTCTCGCGTATGTATATTGTACATAGGGCCCCGTTTCCCCTTCGAAACTTAAAGTTTTATCCCAAGAAAATACATAGTCTTTGATTCTGTTATTGAAAAGCTCTTGGAATATTACTGCTCCTATTCCAACCTGCTTTGCAACCTTCTCTCTGTTTTCTAAGTTTGGATTTCTTTCATTGATAATTTCTCTGGTTTTTTCAATTGCTTTATTTAAAACATCTTCTAAATATACAACTCTTCCTTTTCTTGTTGATAAGGCACCATCTTCCAAGCTTACGGTTCCGAACATTACATGTACACAGTCATAAGCCCATTCATATCCCATTAAGTCGATTATTTTTCTCCATTGGTCAAAATGCAGTTTCTGCTGCGAGCCAACCACATATATATTTTTGTAAAAATCATATGTTTCTTTCCTATACTTTGCTGCTGCCACATCTCTGGTTACATAAAGGGTGGAGCCGTCACTCTTTTGAATAAGGGCGTCGGTCAGACCGTATTCGGAAAGCTCTACTATTCTTGCTCCTTCAGATTCTTTAAGGAGGCATTTGTCTTCCAACTCATCGATTATTGCAGGCATTTTATCCGAATAAAAGCTTTCTCCCGCATAGGAATCAAATTTAATACCGAACATATCATATACACGGTTGAATTCTTTAAGGCTCACTTCCCTGAACCATAACCATAACTTGTGTGCTTCTTCATTGCCTGTTTCCAATTGCTTAAACCAATATCTGGCTTCTTCCTGATATTCAGGATGGGTTTCAATTTCCTTATTATATCGTACATACAGCTTCATCAATTCATTTATGGGGTCCTTTTCGATAGCTTCTATAATTTCGGGAGTTGCCCATTTTTTATAAGCTGAAATAAGCATTCCGAACTGTGTTCCATAATCCCCCAAATGGTTTATTGCAACAGTATTGTATCCCATGTATGTATAAATATTGTATATGGCATATCCTATCAGGGTTGAACGTATATGACCTATATGAAATGGTTTTGCAATATTTGGAGATGAAAACTCAACAATTACTGTCTTGCCTTCTCCTAGATTTGTGCTGCCGAAATTTTCTTTCTCTTTAAAAGCTAACTTCAGAACTTTTTTTGCAAATTGAGATTTGTTAACAAAGAAATTTACATAGGGTCCTGCACTTTCAATCTTTTCAAACTCATCTGCTTCTCCTATTTTTTCAACAAATTCATTAGCTATAGCTGCAGGAGATTTTCTATATTTCTTTGCAAACTTAAAACAAGGTACCGCATAATCCCCCATATCAGCATTAGGTGGTATCTCTATTAATTGAAGAGCATCATCCATTGACAGCTCTGTTTCTATTGATGTAAAAATCTCAGCTACTTTTTCCTTAAAGTCCATCTCTCTCCTCCATGATAATTCCTATATTATATTTTTATAAAATTCCATCCGCCTCAATCATTGGGCGGATTCAATTAATCTATTTGTAGTCAAATAATAACACAGGGTTTTTAAAGTGTCAACAAAAGCATCGCTCTGATTATAAATCAAGCTCCGTTTCACCGTCTCCTTGTGTTATATGCCACTTTTCATGCCCGCTAATTTCATCCAAGGATACTTTGTCAGATAAAATATTAGCAATCATCATATTGTTCTTTGGAGGCTTCCGCGTTACCATAAATCCGTTTTTCAAAAGAACATCCCTATATTTACCATAAAGACCTGTTCCGACAACAAGATACTCAAGCCCCTTGTCAAAGCAATATTTGGCTATGCCGTTAGCTAATGCCTTTATATATCTTTCATTGCCTGGGTCCGTAAAAAATTCAACAGCAGATGTCATTTTTGAGCCGTTAGCAACCGCATTGTGAAGTATGGCAAAGCCGATGATTTCTTCCTTAAGCTTTGCAAGAAGAGTTACATAATTAACATCCGGTC
>JAAYPY010000045.1 GCA_012519555.1 Tissierellia bacterium
TATCAAGCTTATTTTTTTTCATTCCTCACCTTTATGTAATGTAACTGTAATGGAAAAATTGTCGAAGGATGGTATAATTTAAATATAATTTAAAGATGCTTCCTAAAATAACCAATATTAAATTTTCTTAACATATATCACCATACCGTAAATCTCTTTTTCTCTAATTATTTTACAAGTCGATATTAACAGGAAGGAGAAATATATGAAAAAAACCATATCCTTTATAATGATTTTCTTGATTTTTATAAATGTATATGCATATGGAGCAACCGGGTACACTAATATTTCAAATATTGCTCTATATAATAATGCAAGCTATGACTCAGGAATAAAAGACACCTTGAAAATGAGTTCTAAGGTTGAAATTTTGCAGCAAAATAATGAATGGTGTAAGGTTGCAACATTAGATGGTCAAACAGGATGGATAGAAAAATATTTTATAACCCTTTCGTCGGAAAGATATGTTGTAAACAATACCGCCTACAACATTAATATAAGGACATCACCCACAACAGGCTCAAAAATAGCCGGACAGCTTAAGCCCGGTGATAAGGCAGATTATATCGACACATATCACAGCTGGCATATTATTAAATATGACGGTGGTGAATATTACATAGCCAGCTGGTTTACGGATATTGAATATAAGAAATCGGAGAAAATTTATTTCCTGTATGACAGTATCAATATCAGAAACAATGCTTCATTAGACAGCAAAGTAATTGCTCAAGGAAACAGCGGAGATTCTTTTGAAGTTGTTGGAGAAGAAAAGGGATGGTATAAAATAGTCCTTAAAGACAACAGCTTCGGATATGTGGCAGCATGGCTTACAAGCCATGACATAAGCAGCCTAAAAACAGAGCATGTAAGCTATAAGAAAACTACTGATGACCTAAATATCAGGACAGGCCCTTCAGCAGGATACGATAGAATACTAACTTTGAAAAGAGGAGAAACAGTAAAAACAGTAGCAAGTGAAAACGGTTGGGACAAAATAGTGACACAAAAGGGATATGTGGGTTGGTGCAACAATTATTATTTAAAAGAAGCACTCCCCTTGACAGGAAAAGTAATACTATTAGACCCGGGGCACGGAGGGCATGACCCGGGAGCAATAAGCTACTCAGGAAAATTTGAAAAGCATATAAACCTGAGTGTTGCCCGGAATTTAAAGGAGTTGCTCAATAAGGCAGGGGCTGCCGTATATATGACAAGGACTAGTGATACATATATCACCAACAAGGAAAGAGGCAGGTTAGCAGATAAATTGGGAGCTGACATCTTGCTTTCTATACATCACAATTCACTGAACAACAACAATTATTTCGGTTTGTCAACCTATTACAACACAATAAATTACAAGTCTCCATCCTTTGGGTATGATTTAGCCGAAGCAATATATTTAAATGCAATTACAATAAACGGAGTCTACAGAGACGGAATATTGGATAGGAATTTTGAGGTTTTAAGAGAAACGAACACTCCGGCTGCCTTGATTGAAATAGGATTTATGTCAAATCCCACGGAAGAAATGAACATCCATAATATAAGCTTCCAAAATGTGATGGTGGAAAAAATTGCCGATGGAATAATTGATTATTTTCAGAAAAATAATCAATGAGGCAAACTCACATGACAAGGGGACGGGGGTACTGTCATAGTTGCTGACAGTACCCCCGTCCCCTTGTCATTAAAGGAACAGTTCCGCGAAAATTTCGACAATTAAATCATCCTTAACGGCTAATGACAAAATCCTGTTTTGCTTAATAAAATTTGGTACGTTTTTAATGAAAGCGGTAGGGTTTTCTCTGAATCTTTCAATCGTCAATTTAAAAAATTCCTCTGCCTTATATATTTTGAATCTTTCAACCTTATATTTTTCTGCTATTCTTTCAAAGAACCTGATTACAATATCCTGATAGTCATTTTTACCCTTCATGTCTAAGATGGACTCTAACCTGGGAAGAATCTTCTCAAAAAACATTCTATCTTCACACACTTCATCATATCCTAAAAAGTGTCCGATATAATATAACCTTTCTTTGTTTTCATTATAAAAATCCACTAATCTATTTATAAAATTTCCTTCAAAAGGAATGCAGTAATATTTATAGCCCTTAAGTTTTTTAAAAACCTTCATGGCATCATAATAGCCTAAATTTATGTATTCTTCTGCCCTTTCCTTGTTAAAGTCTAAAGCACCTAATATTGACCCTAAGCTTTCCACCGGTTGGATGAAAATAATATTCAAATCTTTTATTTTAGCCTTTCTGACAATACCTATAGCCAATGTTCTTACCGCTATAATATCCTTATAACCTATGTCAGCTAAAATGTCTATGGGAAGATTGTTATAAAATCCTCCGTCTAAATACTTTTTTCCGTCCACTTCTTCAATTCTGAATGCAGGTAGGTTTGCACTTGCAATTAAGAAATCAACTAATTTTCCTTTTGGTATATCCTCCTTCATAAGCTCCATGGGCTTCTTGTCTGTCAGATTAACCGTAACTATTCCAAAATCAATATCAGAATTGCGGATTTTGTCCTCATTGATATAAGAGTCAAACAGTTCTCGTATTCTTGATGTGTCCAACCCTCGATTACTTAGAATTTCTTTGGATTGATGCAATAAATATGAAAAGTTTACATCATGTAAATTGAAATTTTTCAAGTCCTTGATTGCCTTTTCGTCAATATCAAACAACTCATATGAATTAACACTATACCATATTTTTTCCAGTAGCTCATAATCCCCTTGAACCATCATTGCTCCATTGATGGCTCCTATGGATGTTCCGGCGATTCCGCCAATTTCGATATTTAATTCTCTAATTGCCTTATATGCTCCTACATGGTAAGCACCCCTGGCACCGCCGCCTTCTAAGACCAATCCATACATAATATCACCTATTCAACTGATAATAACTTTATTTGAGTTGCACCCTTTATTTTTTTCATTTCTGCTATTACTTCATCAATAGGCTTACTTAAGTCCGAAATATCCAATGATACATTTACAGATGCTTTACCATTAATAGGAATGCTCTGATTTATCGTAAGAATATTTGCATGCTCCTGAGATAAATAATTCAAAACATTCGAAAGTACTCCCTTCTCATGCTTTAGCATCATTGAAACTACCGCTTTTCTTCCTATTGAGTTTTCATCGGGTGAAAAAACATAATCCTTGTACTTATAATAGGTGCTTCTGCTGATACCTACAACTTTCACTGCCTCACTTATACCTTTCACACTTCCGCTGTTAATTAAATTCCTTGCTTCGATTACCTTTTCATACACATTAGGAAGAATTTTTTTGCTTACAATCAAATACTTTTTCATCATCCACCTCTATTTTTATAATATTTCCGCTTTTGCCCCGCCTTTATCTGTCTCCAGCATTTTTATTTCCCAATTGTGTTTTAGCCTGCTTATACCTTCTTTAATTCTTTCCGGGAAATTTTCATCCTTTGTTATATTCATTAAAGTTGGTCCTGAGCCGCTTATAAAAAACGCTAATGAGTCCCCTTTTTCACAAATTGTCTTTACATCATCCCATTCATGAATTAAACTGCCTCTGTAGCTCTGATGCAGCTTATCCTTAAGAGCTATGTTAATCATATCCATATCCCCTGTTTCCAGTGCCTTTAATAAAACTGCAACCCTTGAAACATTAAAAACCGCATCCTTAAAGTCAATTGTTTTAGGAAGAATTTTTCTTGCTTCATTGGTCGAAGTTTCGAAATCAGGAATTAAGGCACAAAACTTAAGCTGGCTGCTAATATCGTACCCGACTGTGTAAGGCTTTTCATTTTCAATCATAGATGCCGTCAGTCCCCCATAAACACATGGGGAAATGTTGTCAGGATGCCCCTCTATCATTACGGCAATTTTATACATTTCTTCCTTGGTCAATCCTCCCTTGTAAAAGGCATTGGCACCATAAACCCCGCCCACAATGCATGCTGAGCTGCTGCCTAACCCCCTTGAAACAGGAATATTTATTTTCATCGAAATTTTCAGCCCATCAACCTTTTTACCTAATTGTTCTGCAGCAAGAAGAAAAGATTTATAAACTAAATTTTCCTTATTATTATAAACATCCGGACATCCTTCAATTACCAGCCCCTTATCAATTTCCTCAAAAGTATATTCATTATACAATTTAAAAGCAAGTCCCAAGACGTCAAATCCAGGCCCTATATTTGCGGTAGTTGCAGGAGTTTTAACTTTAATCATTTTTCACCTCGTTAATTAATTCATTTGAAGCTTTAACTACAAAACTTTCCATTTCATTCACAGTGCATACTTCAGAATGCCTTATTTTCTTGTTTTTAATATATTTTAAATTGTCAGGTATGCTTACCTTTGTTTTTTGGGATAATTCCTCCATTAATGCAAATTCATCGACATTTGTCCTTCCATAAAGCGACTCATAAACACTTCTTGCAAACTTAAAGGGGCTTGCGGTTGAAAGAACCACGCTCACTGTTTCATCCTTTGTATTAATTTTATAATCCTCAAGGGTCTTATATGCCACGGCTGTGTGGGTATCAATGAGATATCCGTATTCTTCATATACTTTTTTGATAGTCTGTTGAGCATCTTCTTTATAAACACACCCTCCGTAAAAATCCTCCCTGAGCTTCTCTGCCATTTCATCTGTTATTTCGTATTGGCCCCCGGTATTTAATTTTTCCATGTAATCCTTAACCCTTTCATTGTCTTTGCCGCTTAAATAGTAAAGCAGTCTTTCAAGATTACTTGATACCAAAATATCCATGGATGGTGAAATGGTTCTATGAAGTTCTCTGTTTTTATTATAAACTCCCGTATTAATAAAGTCATACAGCACATTGTTCTCATTTGAAGCACAAATTAGTTTGTTTATGGGAAGTCCTAACATCTTTGCATAATATCCTGCCAAAATATTTCCAAAGTTCCCGGTAGGTACTGCAAAATTAACCTTATCTCCAATCTTTACAGCTTCCTTTTCAATAAGCTTCTTATAAGTATAAAAGTAATATGCTATCTGAGGAACCAATCTCCCTATATTAATGGAATTGGCAGATGACAAAAATTTATTTCTTGCTGCCATTTCCTTATTGAACTTTTCATTTGTAAATATATTTTTTACTCCGGTCTGAGCATCATCAAAGTTACATTTAATTGCACAAACAAATGTATTCTCTCCTTCCTGAGTTGACATTTGTACTTCTTGAACTTTACTTACCCCTCCCTCAGGGTAGAATACAACAACCTTGGTTCCCTTAACATCCTTGAAGCCTTCCAAGGCAGCCTTACCTGTATCTCCTGATGTTGCAGTAAGAATTATTATCTCACCGGTCATCTTATTCATATCATAAGATGCTGTCATTAGATGAGGCAATATTGAAAGAGCCACATCCTTAAAAGCCGATGTCGGTCCGTGAAAAAGCTCTGTCACATAGTTTTCTCCAACCTTTGCCACAGGAGTTATTTCTTTTGCAGAGAACTTATCTGTGTAAGCCTTTCTTACGCATTCCTTAATTTTATCCTTGGAAAAATCATCAAGTAAAATACTTAGTACAATTTCTGCAATTTCCATGTAAGTTTTCCCCGGCAAACTGTTAATGGTTACCTTTCTTTCACCCAAATCCCTCATCACAAATAAACCGCCATCATCGGCAATACCCTTCAACACAACCTCCGAAGCAGCAGCTTTTAATTCGAAATTTCTGGTGCTTTCATAACTTTGAGCCATAGATTCCTCCGTCTTTTCTTTTATTAATATATGATATACTGTTCTCCATATAATTACAAGTGTTTTTTACACATGACAATTGTATGACAAGGGGACGTATGACAAGGGGGCGGGGGTACTGTCATCACTTCAAGAACGAAAAAAACGTCCCCAAAAATAAAAATACTGTTTTTATTCTAATTTGTGTGATAAAATAGCATGGAAAACAAAACAGGCCAATAAGATCCTTCGCTTACGCTCAAAATGACTAAGCGTATGGAAATTAAAAGGAGTAATCATGAAATATATAAGTATTTTAGGTTCCACCGGTTCAATAGGAACTCAAACATTGGACGTCGTACGTGAACAGTCCGATAAAATTACAGTTACGGCAATTTCAGGAAACAAGAATGTTGAACTGCTAAAAAGACAAATATTAGAATTTAACCCTGAACTATGCTGTGTTATGGATGACAATAATGCATTAAAATTAAAAAAAATACTTCCTTCATATGTAAAAACACAAATTGTTTCAGGCATGGAAGGTTTGATTGCTGTTGCAGAATATGAAAAAAGCAAAACAGTTGTCACTGCTGTATCCGGAATGATTGGTCTTAAACCTACAATAGCAGCAATAAAAAAAGGAAAAACAATTGCCCTTGCCAATAAGGAAACACTGGTAACCGGCGGAAATTATATAATGGACTTATCAAAAAAATACAAAGCCCCCATACTTCCCGTCGACAGTGAGCACAGCGCTATTTTCCAGTGCCTCATGGCAAATGAAAACAAAGCAATCAATAAAATATTGCTGACCGCGTCCGGGGGGCCCTTCAGAGGAAAAGATGAAGAAGATCTGAAAACCGTTACCGTGGAGGATGCTCTCAAACACCCCAATTGGTCTATGGGCAAAAAAATAACCATTGATTCCGCCACCTTAATGAATAAGGGTTTGGAGGTAATTGAAGCCAAGTTTTTATTTGATATTGAGCCGGAGCAAATAGAAGTCATTGTGCATCCCCAAAGCATAGTGCATTCAGGAGTTGAATTTATTGACCATTCAACCATTGCGCAGCTTGGACATCCTGATATGCGAATTCCCATACAATTTGCGCTTTTTTATCCAAAACGCATGGAAAACAGCTATAAAAGCTTGTCCCTATCTGATATCGGAAGCTTAACATTTGAAAAACCCGACTTAAAAACATTCAAGTGCTTGTCTTTAGCTTTTGAAGCACTAAGTGCGGGCGGCACAATGCCTGCAGTACTAAATGCATCAAACGAGACCTGTGTCAAACTGTTTTTGGATAAAAAAATAAGTTTCCTTGATATAGGAAACATAAACGAAAAGGTTATGTTAAGCCACATCCCTGCAAAAATTGATTCAATAGAAGCAATTTTAGAAGCGGAGGAATGGACAAAACAAACTATTAAAAAGTTATTATGAAATAACACAGTAAAAACAGGATTAGAGCTTCTTACTCCAACATATCTTTTATTGCTTTGTTGTGTATGTCATCATCAACATTAACAATTATTACATCCATGCCTATTTTTAGAATTTCTTCCCACCTGATTCTCTTAGGTTTTGTTTTTCCAAGCATCCCCATGAACTTACTTGCTTCTTCTATATAAAAGGCTGTGATTTTGCCCTTTCTTGTATCTATTTCCGCATCATCAAACCTTCCCATAACTTCTCCGTTTTTTATATTAACTACATCTTTTTCAGCTAAATCCCAATAATTAGTCAAGATGCTTCACCACCCTTAAAATACCTTATTATATATAATAAGTATGTACAACTTATCCTTTTTATGACATTAACTTCGAAATTTAATGCAAAATAAAGGGAACGCTTTGCGTTCCCGCAGACCATTGACAAACCCGCTATTTTAGCGGGTTTTCATATATATAAAATATAAATAATAATTAATAACTAACATAAATAACTTATGTATATAATTAGAAAATATATTGAAATTTCAATAAGAATGA
>JAAYPY010000225.1 GCA_012519555.1 Tissierellia bacterium
AACCAGATATATATATAAATATTTAAATTTTCATATTTTAAAATTATATTATTTTTAAATACTTATGTCAACACTGAAATTGTTCCCTCTATATATCCCCATACCTTGTTCGTGTGTCCCATATCTTAATTACTATTAACTATTGTAATATACTATATTTATTGACATATTGCAATTATTTTTTAAAATATTTAAATTTAAATTGAAATTGTGGATAAAAAATGATAATATGGTAAGTGTCTGTGGATAACTTTTTATCTACATTTTAAATGGACAACTTGTTATTAATTTAAAACTAATATTAATATTCCATTATTATATATGTTAACATTTTTATAAACATCTGTTTATATCTTTAATATTATCAATATATGTAACTTTAATCAACATATTGTTAATTTTTTTTATCAACACCGGAGGAAATTATGAATTTTGAAGAATTATGGAATGAAGTACTTGAAATAGTAAAAGAAGATACTAATCAAGTAAGCTTTAACACTTGGTTTAAACCCCTTAAAATAGTAGCATACAAAAATAACACAATTTATTTGGAGACTGCCGATGATTTTTTAAGAAATACAATAAGGAAAAGACATTATAATTTTCTTAAAAATGCATTTAATTATGTTTTAAAAAAAGAAATTGAACTAATATTTACTATTCCAGGAGAAAGCATCGATAAGGAAGAAATAAAGAAATTCGATACAAACAGCTTAGATGATACAGACCCTGTATATAACGGAAGAAAACTAAATCCGAAATACAGATTTGATAACTTTATTATAGGAAACAGTAATCGTTTTGCTCATGCTGCTTCCTTGGCAGTTGCAGAAGCACCTTCTACAGCATATAATCCTTTGTTTATATATGGGGGTGTAGGTCTTGGGAAAACTCACTTAATGCATGCAATAGGACATTATATTTTAGACAGCAATCCTGATACCTATGTACTGTATGTAACCAGCGAAACATTTACCAATGACCTTATAAACTCAATAAAGGACGGCACCAATGAAGAATTCAGAAATACTTATAGAAAAGCTGATGTTTTATTGGTTGATGATATACAGTTTATTGCAGGAAAAGAGAGTACCCAGGAAGAATTTTTCCACACATTTAATGCTTTACATGAAGCAAACAAACAAATCATAGTATCCAGTGATAATCCTCCTTCTGAAATACCTACCTTGGAAGACAGACTGCGTTCACGTTTTGAATGGGGATTAATAGCGGATATTCAGCCTCCCGATTATGAAACAAGAATTGCAATATTAAGAAAAAAGGCTGAAGCCGAAAATTATAATGTTCCTGATGAAGTAAGTACATATATTGCTCAGCACATACAATCAAACATACGTAAATTAGAAGGAGCACTTATTCGTATATATGCTTATGCTTCCCTTACAAATAAAAAAGAAGTTACCCTTGAATTAGCCCAAGAAGCTTTAAAACACCTGCTGTCAAAGAATAAAAAAATATCTATTTCTGATATTAAAGAAGTTGTTGCAAATTATTACAATATTTCAATTGATGAAATTGTATCTAAAAAGAAAACAAAGAATATTGCTTATCCCAGGCAAATTGCCATGTATATAGCAAGAAAACTCACAGATCTGTCATTGCCAAAAATAGGTGATGAATTTGGAGGAAGAGATCATTCAACAGTTCTTCATGCCTTCAATAAGATTGATGAAGATATGGAAAACAGTCAGGAAATCAAAAAAAATATTGAAGATTTAATTTCAATGCTTAATAATTAACATTAATATGTTGACAAACTGTTAGTTAAATTTATAAAAACAATTAAATAAAGAAATACTTTGGATAAATGATAAAACCATCAACAGTATAAATTTTTTTAAATCCTTAAATAACAATGTTTTATATAGTTTTCAACAAATTAACAATACCTACTAATATTACTAAAAAGATTATATATATATCTATTGGTGAAAAACACAAAAAATTATCAACAATAAATAAAAGATTACTATAAGGAGCCTGTTATGAAAGTAAAAATTAACCAAAATGAACTTAATAAAGCTATTAATATAGTACAAAAAGCTGTTTCTTTAAGAACACCTCTTCCTATACTGTCGGGAATACTTATTGAAGCAAAAAATAATGAATTAATTTTAACGGCAACAGATTTAGATTTAGGAATAAAAACATATTCACCCTGTGAAATTGAAGAAGAAGGTTCAATTGTAGTGCAATCAAGATTGATAGGAGATTTTGTCAGAAAACTTCCATCAAATTCATATGTGTTTATTGAAACTAAGGAAAACAATAATATGGAAATAAAATGCATGAATTCTGAAATAAACATACTTGGTAATTCAGCTGCTGAATATCCTGATAACACATTCAACAATGAAGGAGTATCTTTTAATATAAAATCAGAAGTTCTTAAAAACTTAATAAAACATACATATTTTGCTGCATCATTAGAGAATATTAAACCCATATTTACAGGCTGTCTCCTTGAAGTGAAAAATAATGTATGTACCCTTGTAGCTCTTGACGGGTATAGAATGGCGGTAAAAAAGGAATTAATTGATTATGACGGAGAAATTTCAATTGTGATTCCTGCTAAAACATTGTTTGAAATACTCAGGATAATTGAAGAAAATAAAGAAGAAACAGAAATTGTGGTATCTGAAAGCCATATTTCATTTAAAGTTGATAATACAATTATTATTTCAAATCTTTTGGAAGGAAAATTTATAGACTATGAAGGTATTATTAAAGACAATTATGTATCTGTTGTAAAGGTTAATACGGAAGATATAAGAGACAGTATTGAAAGAGCTTCACTTCTTGCAAGAGATGATAAGAATAATTTGATTGTTTTGGATATTAAGGATTGCATTATGCAGATTAATTCTTCTTCTGAATACGGTAATGTAGAAGAAAATATATCAATTGAAAAAGAAGGAGAAGATATCAAAATAGGATTTAATTCAAAATATATTTTAGATTATTTGAAAGTGATAGACAGTGAAATGATTTCACTTAATTTAATAGGAAAAAACAATCCGTGTTTTATTAAAGAAGAAAAAGAAGAAAACAAGGATAACTATATTTACATGGTTCTGCCGGTGAGAATCAGCTAAAATGCCCTAATCCGGAAATTGATGACAGGACCCCCGTCCCCTTGTCATAATCTCAGAAGATAAGAAGGAGTATTATGGAAAAAATAAATATTAATACAGAATATATAAAATTAGACCAGTTGTTAAAGTATACAAATGCTGTCGAAGGGGGAGGTATGGCTAAAAATGTCATATTGGACGGATTAGTGAAAGTTAACGGAGAGGTAGTTTTACAAAGAGGAAAAAAGCTAAGAGAAGGGGATGTAATCGAATTTAATAATAAAAAGTATTTAATTAAGAGGTATGGAACCACACCTAACAAGGTATAGGGACACATCTTTAACTTAGGGCAAGTCTATGACGTTAAGGTTAAGGAATGTCCCCAATTAGAATGAGGAAGAATGATAGTAAATAAACTAATAATAAAAAATTACAGGAATTTTAAAGAAGCAGAAGCGGAATTAAATAGTTCTCTTAATATTTTTATCGGAGACAACGGCCAAGGAAAGACAAATCTTATGGAATCAATTTATATTGCATCAATAGGAAGGACTTTCAGATTAAATAGCGAAAATGAATTGATTAACTTTTTTGAAGATAAAAGCTCCGTAGAAATTCACATTTTAAAAAATAATTACAAGATAAAAATAGAAATAATTTTGGAAAAAAATAAAAAGAAGCAAGTTTTTATAAATGGTGTGAAGCTTGATAAAACATCTGAAATGATAGGTGTTTTGAATAATGTTATTTTTACTCCCGATGACATGAAAATTATTAAAGGAAGTCCTGTGGAAAGACGTAAATTTATTAATATTGATATTTCTCAAATAAAACCAAAATATAAATATTTACTGAATAAGTATAAAAAAATTACCAGTGAAAGGAATATCTTATTAAAAAACTACTATACAAAATATGAAAATAAGGATATTATTAGTATTTGGAATGATTATTTAGTAAATACAGGAACAGAAATATCTCTTTACAGAAGTGAATACATAAATAAATTAAAAAAATATGCTACAAATATTTATTCTAACATAACAGATAACAAGGAAAAATTAGATATAGCTTATTTTAGCAATATTGGAAGCATTACAGACAGGGAAGAAGTAAAAAAAATATTCTATGAAAAGATAAACAAGAATTTCAACAATGAAATTCTAAGAGGAATTTCATTGTATGGTCCTCATAAGGACGATTTAATAATAAAAATTAACGATAAGGAATGTAAATATTTCGGCTCTCAAGGACAGCAGCGCTCAGCAATTCTGGCATTAAAGCTTGCTGAAATTGAAATAATAAAAGAAGAGGCAGGCGAATATCCAATTTTGTTATTGGATGATGTATTATCAGAGCTTGACAATAAAAGAAAAAGCTATCTTATTGAGCACATTAAAGGTATACAAACAATAATTACATGCACGGATGATCATGAGTTAAATATTCTAACAAAGGATTTTAATAAAAAAATTTTTTATATAAACGAAGGAAGAATAAGCAGCATTTTAAATTAGAGGAGAAATAAATGGCGACAGATAAAAATAATAATCATTACAGCGCAGATCAAATTCAGGTTCTTGAAGGTTTGGAGCCTGTAAGAAAAAGACCGGGAATGTACATTGGTTCTACGGGAGAAAGAGGACTTCACCAGCTGATTTATGAAGTTGTAGACAACAGCATAGATGAAGCATTGGCAGGGTATTGCGATACCATCAAATTAACCATAAATGAAGATAATTCGGTTCAGGTTGTAGACAATGGAAGAGGAATTCCTATAGAAACAAACAAAAAAACAGGTAAATCAACATTAGAAACAGTTTTAACCGTTCTTCATGCAGGCGGGAAATTTGACAATGATGCATATAAAGTATCAGGAGGGCTTCATGGAGTTGGAGTTTCATGTGTAAATGCCCTATCGGATTATTTAGTGGCAGAAGTTAATTGGAACGGAAAAAAGTACAGACAAAGATATGAAAGAGGTATTGCAAAAACAGAGGTTGAATTAATAGGCAATACAAAACAAACAGGAACCAGCATAACATTTATTCCTGATCCCACAATTTTTGACACCTTGGAGTTTAATTATACAACTATTAAACACAGAATGAGAGAATTGGCATTTTTAAATAAGGGAATAAAAATAATTCTTGAAGATAAAAGAAACAAAATAAAAAATGAGTTTCATTATGAAGGAGGAATTAAAGAGTTTGTACAATTTTTAAACAGTAAAAAAGAACCCCTTCACAATGATGTCATTTATACAGAAGCAACAAGAGATAAGGTGATTGTAGAAATTGCAATTCAATATACAGACTCTTACAATGAAAACATATTTTCATTTGTGAACAATATTAACACAATTGAGGGAGGTACTCATTTAGTGGGATTTAAAACTGCCCTTACCCGCGTTATAAATGATTATGCGAAAAAAGCAGGTTTGTTAAAAGAAAATGATGTGGCAATTACCGGCGAAGATATAAGAGAAGGAATTACCGCAATACTGTCAATTAAAGTAACTAATCCTCAATTTGAAGGTCAAACAAAAACTAAGCTTGGAAACAGCGAAATAAGAGGAATTGTTGACAGTATTACGGGAGAGGCTTTAAGCATATATTGTGAGGAAAACCCTAAAACAGCAAAAGGAATAGTTGAAAAATCTTTAAAATCCGCACGAGCCAGAGAAGCAGCCAGAAAAGCAAGAGACTTAGTAAGAAGAAAGGGTGCACTTGAAAGCATGGCTCTTCCCGGCAAATTGGCAGACTGCTCGGAAAAAGACCCGGCTCTAAGTGAAATTTGCATTGTAGAAGGTAATTCAGCAGGAGGATCCGCAAAGGAAGGAAGAGACAGAAGAACACAGGCTATACTACCTTTGAGAGGTAAAATTTTAAATGTTGAAAAATCAAGAATAGACAGAATACTTAATTCCGAAGAAATTAAAAATATGATTACCGCCTTCGGCTGCGGAATAGGAGAAGATTTTGATATTTCAAAATTGAGGTATCATAAAATTATAATTATGACGGATGCCGACGTAGACGGAGCTCACATAAGAACTTTACTGCTGACATTTTTCTACAGATATATGAAGGAGCTTATAACCGGAGGGTATGTTTATGCTGCCCAGCCTCCTTTATACAGAGTGAAAAAAGGTAAACTTGAAGAGTATGTTTATAGCGATTTAGAGCTTAATCAACTTTTGGAGGAAATAGGCAGGGATAACAAGATTGAAATACAAAGGTATAAAGGTCTCGGGGAAATGGATCCCGAGCAGCTTTGGGAAACAACCATGAATCCGGAAACCAGAATCCTCTTGAGAATAAATGAGGATGATGCAATGGAAGCAGATGAAATATTTAATGTCTTAATGGGAGACAAGGTTGCCCCAAGAAGGGAATTTATTGAAGAAAATGCTAAGAATGTACAGAATTTAGATATATAAACTTGAGGGATAATAAATGAGCGAAAAAGATAAAAGCAAAATTATAGATGTAAATATAACCGAAGAAATGAAAAAGTCTTATTTAGACTATGCCATGACTGTAATTGTATCAAGAGCATTGCCGGATGTAAGAGACGGGCTTAAGCCGGTTCACAGAAGAATTTTATATTCTGCAAGCGAATTGGGGCTTTCACCGGATAAACCTCACAAGAAAAGTGCTCGTATTGTGGGAGATGTTTTGGGTAAGTATCATCCTCACGGAGATAGTGCCGTATATGATGCCATGGTAAGATTAGCCCAAAGTTTCTCCATGCGTTATCCTTTGATTGACGGACACGGAAATTTTGGCTCTGTAGACGGTGATGAAGCAGCAGCAATGCGTTACACCGAAGCACGCATGTCGAGCATAACAATGGAGATGCTTCGTGACTTCAACAAAGACACAGTTGATTTCAGGCCGAATTTTGATGAAACTTTAAAAGAGCCTGTTGTACTTCCAAGCCGCTTTCCTAACTTGCTTGTGAACGGCTCATCAGGCATTGCCGTAGGAATGGCAAGCTCCATACCTCCTCATAATATAGGAGAGGTAATAAATGGGATAATTGCTTATATTGAAAATCCCGATATTGATATTCCAGGACTCATGAGATATATAAAAGGTCCCGATTTTCCTACAGGTGCTATAATTGAAGGCAAGGATAACATTAAAAATGCATATTTAACAGGAAGAGGAATATTAAAGGTAAAGGCTAAAGTTGAAATAGAAGAAATGAAAAACAACAAAAGCCGAATATTGGTATCAGAGCTTCCATATCAGGTGAATAAGGCAAGACTTATCGAGAAGATGGCTGAGCTTGTAAGGGATAAAAGAATTGACGGAATTTCCGATATCAGGGATGAAAGTGACAGAACAGGAATGAGGATTGTCATCGAAATCAAAAGAGATTTTAATCCTAACATAGTTCTTAATCAATTATATAAGCATACTCAGATGCAGGACAGCTTCAGTGTAATAATGATTGCTTTGGTAGATAATGAGCCTAAGGTTCTAAACTTGAAAGAAATGATTTATCATTATGTTGAACATCAAAGGGAAGTTATTGAAAGAAGAACAAGGTATGATTTAAATAAAGCTGAAGCAAGAGCACATATTGTTGAAGGTTTATTGATTGCAATAGATAATATTGATGAGGTTATTAAAATTATTAGAGCATCCTATGACGATGCAGAAAAAAAATTGATGGAAGCATTTACTTTATCTGAAATACAGGCAAGAGCAATAGTTGATATGAGGCTGAGACGCCTTCAAGGCCTTGAAAGAGAAAAGTTAAATGCAGAATATGAAGAGCTGATTAAAATGATAAACAGGTTTAAAGAAATTTTATCTAATCAGAATTTGATTGACCAAATAGTGAAGGATGAACTGAAAGAAATAAAAAATAAGTTTTATGATGAAAGAAGAACGGAAATTATAGCTGAAGAAGGAGAAATCAATGTAGAAGATTTGATTGAGGAAGAAAATGTTGCAATTACATTGACACATTTCGGCTATATAAAAAGGCTTCCGGAAGATACTTATAAAGTTCAAAACAGAGGCGGAAAGGGTATTACTGCACTAACCACAAGGGATGAAGACTTTGTAAAGGATTTGTTTATAACATCAACACATGATTATTTATTGTTTGTTACAAACAAAGGAAAAATATATAAAATAAAGGCTTATGAAGTACCGGAAGCAAGACGTCAGGCTAAGGGAACAGCTGCAATAAACTTGATTAATATTGAAGCCGGTGAAAAAATTAAATCATTGATTCCAATAAGAAAGTTTAATGATGATGAATTTTTGGTATTTGTAACCAAGAACGGAATTATCAAAAAAACTAAGCTTAGCGAATTTGAATCAAACAGAAAAACCGGTTTGGTGGCTATTAAAATTGCTGAAGATGATGAATTGATAAGTGTAAACAAAACAGACGGCACAAAGGATATATTCATTGTTACTAAATTAGGAAAAGGCATAAGATTCCATGAAAGTGACGTAAGAGATACAGGTAGAAACACTATGGGAGTTAAAGCAATAGCACTGACAAAAAATGATGAACTTGTTGCAATGAGTATTATTGAGAAAAGCGATGAGAACAAACACATATTAACAATTACAGAAAACGGCTATGCTAAAATAACCCTGTCTCAAGAATACAGACCTCAAAGCAGGGGTGGAAAAGGTATGAAAGCCCACAATATAAATAAAAAGACAGGGCTTATAGTGAATTCACTGATAGTTAACAGAGAAGATGATATTATGATATTAAGTACAAGCGGAACAATAATAAGAATGCATGCAAGGGATATTTCCATAATGGGAAGAGATACTCAAGGTGTAATAGCAATGAGATTAAAAGATGACGACAAAGTTGCTTCAATAGCAAAAATATTTTCAGAGGAAGATGAAATAGAAGAATAATGGAGGAGAATTATGTCTTTGGAAATTGAAAACATATTACAGGATAACAATATTGTAATAAAACCAATTGGAGAAGTAGATATATACACTTCTCCCGATCTAAAAAATAAAATTTTTGCTTTGATTGAAGATAAAAACACGGACATCATCATTGATGGAGAATACTTGGAGTATATTGACAGCACGGGACTGGGTGTTTTAATGAGCATTTATAAAAAAATGCAAGAAAATAATTTAAATTTTACAATTGTTAATTTAAAACCTAATATCTATAAACTTTTTGATATAACAGGTTTAAACAAAGTTTTTAATATTCGGGAGTGATGAAAATGGATAAGGTATTTTTAAAAATTCCTAAAAAATCCGAATATATGAGCACAATAAGGCTAACATCATCTGCACTTGCTAATTTAAACGGATTTAATGTTGATGAAATTGAAGATATAAAGGTAGCGATTTCAGAGATTTGCACTTTTTTTATTAAGAATTTAAAGAAGAGCACGGAAGATTTTGAAATAGATTATCAAGTTACCAAAAATAAGATTATTATAAGGGTAACTGATTTAAATGATGGTCAAATATTTGAAGAAAGATTAAATAATGATATGAGCATTATGATTATCGAAAGTCTGTCTGATAACTTTAATTATGATTTAAAAAATAAATCAATAACATTTGAAAAAAATAAAAATAGGCGTTGATTAATATGAGTGAAGTGAGTAAAAACTCAAAAAGTATTAAAAACTATGATTTGTTTTTACTTTACCATGAAACTAAAGATATTGAAATAAGAAATCAAATTTTTGATAAATACAAATATATGGCAGAAATAATATCAAGAAAATACAGCAACAGAGGTATTGAGCATGATGATATATATCAAATTGCATGCATGGGACTTATTTTTGCCATAGAGAGATTTGATATAACAAAAGGTTTTGAATTTACAAGCTTTGCTACCCCAACCATATTGGGTGAAATAAAAAAGTATTTTAGAGATAAGGGTTGGGCTGTTAAGGTGCCCAGAAAAATTCAAGAAATATCAAGAAAAGTAAATGAATACAACAATATTTTGGCTTCTCAGCTTCACAGGGCTCCAACCATAAAAGAAATTGCCGAATATGCAAACAGTACCGAAGAAGAAGTTTTAGAGGCCTTCGAAGCAGGAAAAATGTTTAATTCTCAGTCTTTAGATGAAAAATTTGATTTAAGCAAGGATGAAAATGACATATCCCTCATGGATGTTGTGGGAGCTGAGGATAAGTATTTTAATCGAATTGAAAATAAAGATTTCATTGATAAGTCCATGAGTAAATTGAACGAACTGGAAAAAGACATAATAATAAAAAGATTTTATGAGAATAAAACACAAAGTGATATAGCAAAAGAACTGAAAATATCGCAAATGACTGTATCGAGAATAGAAAAGAGATCTTTGGAAAAATTAAGAATCGAATACTACAGGTAAAAGGAGGTAATATGAAGAAAAAAGGAAGAATATTTGTATTTGGAGTTATTGCTCTTATATTTTTGGTGATTAACTCCTTCACCGGTATAATTAGATTTGCTACAAATTATTTATGGTTTAAAGAGCTAAGATATACCGAAACCTTTCTTACAAAGATAAAAGCGCAAATTATTATTGGAGTTCCGATTTTTGTAATACTGACAATCTTTTTGTATATTTTCATTAAAAAACTAAAGAAAAAATATGATGAAGAATCAGAAATTATAAATGTTAGTAAAAAAGTGAATCTGGTCATTAAATTAATATCTGCAGGAGCAAGCCTCTTTATAACATTAAATATTACATCCACCATGTGGTTTCAAATTCTTCAATATATCAATAGTATGGACTTTGGAACAAGAGACCCTATCTTTAATAACGATATAGGTTTTTATGTTTTTAAACTGCCCCTGATAAATACATTTATAGGTTCTGTTATATCTATATTATTTTTAATGACAATAGTTATAGTGTTGTTTAACGGTTATCTTGCTCTTAAGGACAGCATAAAAAATGTTTCGGAGAAATTTGAAGACATACAGCAATTTCCCCGTCAGCATATAGATTTAAACAATATTCTGAATAAAAAGTTCGCCGAAAGAATAATAAATCAGCTTTCAATCATTGGTGTTTTATTATTTTTGTTATTGGGTGCAAGATATGTATTAAGATGTTATGATTTGCTTTATTCCCGGTTGGGTCGGGTATTTGGAGCAGGTTATACGGATATTAACATTACACTGAATTTATACAGGGTCTTGGCTGTTGGATGTATAGTTGCAGCAGTAACATTTTTTATAGGTGCAAGAAAAAGAAAATTAATAACATCATTGGCAGTTCCAGCTGCCCTTATTATTATATCAATCCTAGGAACAGGCATAGCCGGAGGTGTTGAAAAATTTATAGTTGAGCCCGACCAGTTGTCAAAAGAAACAGAATATATGCAGTACAGCATAAAAAGCACTCAAAGTGCATATGCATTAGATGATGTGAAAACAATACAATTTCCTGCCAATAACAATTTGACCATTGAAGATTTAGAAGATAATCCGGAAGTAATGGACAATATAAGAATAAATGATCAGGAACCCTTAATTCAGGTTTACAATCAGCTGCAGGGCATAAGACCCTATTATGTATTCAATGATGTAGATGTGGACAGATATGTAATTGACGGTGTTTACAAGCAGGTTTTTCTTTCAGCAAGGGAGCTTGACCAAGACAGATTAAATGAACAGGCAAGAACCTGGGTCAATCAATATTTGAAATATACTCACGGATATGGAATAACTGTTTCTACCGTAAATAATGTTACACCTCAGGGACAGCCTGAAATGCTGGTTAAAAATATTCCTCCCACAACTGAAACAGACTTTAATATTAAAAGACCTGAAATATATTTTGGTGAAAAAACCAATAATTATATAATTGTTAATACAGATGAAATGGAATTTGACTACCCTTCAGGTGCCGATAATGTTGAAACATTGTATGAAGGAGAAGCCGGAATCAATCTTTCATTTTTAAACAAACTTTTGTTCAGCATAAGAGAGGGAAGCTACAGAATGCTGATTTCCAAAAATATTGACAAAGAATCAAGAATACTTATTAACAGAAATATTATCCAAAGAGTAACTGAAATAGCCCCCTTTCTCTATTTTGATCCGGATGCATATATCGTAGTAAATCAAGATGACGGCAAATTGTACTGGATTATTGAAGGATTTACAGTAAGCGACAAATTCCCATATTCACAACCTACAGACTTATTGTTTGAAGGTTGGGATGTAAACTATATCAGGAATTCCGTAAAGGCTGTGGTAGATGCATATGACGGTACAACAGATTTCTATATAGCAGATGAAAGTGACCCTATTATTAATGTATATGATAAAATTTTTACCGATTTGTTAAAGCCCATCAGCGAAATGCCTGAAGGTTTGAGAAAACATGTGAGGTATTCAAAAGCATTTTTCGATGTACAATCAGATATTTACAGATTGTACCACATTGAAAATCCGACAGTTTTCTTTGGAAGAGAGGATTATTGGGATTTAGCTAATGAAAAATATATGGGCGGAGGAGAAGGACCCGCAGGTTCAAGTTATTTGATGTTTAAACTTCCCGGCGAGGAAGGAGTAGAGTTTTTATTGACAAATCAATACACTCCTCAGAACAAAGACAATATGATAGCACTTTTGGCAGCACGTAATGACGGTGAAAATTACGGTGAGTTAGTCTTGTACGAATTCCCTAAAACTAAGGTAATTTCCGGACCTAATATGATAGAAACAAAAATTGACCAAGATACAAATATATCTTCACAGCTTACCTTGTGGAGCCAAATGGGTTCAGATGTTCTTAGAGGAAACACTGTAGTAATTCCCATAGAGGAATCATTGTTGTATGTAGAGCCCATTTATTTAAAATCAGATACAGACAGCAACTTCCCCGAAATGAAAATGGTAGTTGTATCCTATGGAGATAAAATATTGATGGAGCCTACATTGGATATAGCAATAGAAAGACTGTTCGGCATAGGTCAGCAAAAACCCCAGGAGCCTGATAGAGAATATGAGGACACTAATATAAATGACTTAATAAATAAAGCTAATGAAATATTCAATGATGCCACTATAGCCTCACAAAACGGGAATTGGGCAGAATACGGCAGAAAAATCGATGAATTGGAAAGAGTTTTAAACCAGCTTAGCATAATGATAAACGGGGAGCAAGAAGAAGCTCGGAATGAATTAATAAACGAAGAATAGGAGGATTTATGAAATTTACATTCAATCATTTTAATTTTAATGTTTTAGATTTAGAAAAGAGTTTAAATTTTTATAAAGAAGCTTTAGGTTTAAAAGAAATAAGAAGAAAAGAAGCTTCAGACGGCAGCTTCATTTTGGTTTTTATGGGAGACGGCAAAACGGATTTCTCCTTGGAGCTTACATGGATGCGGGACAGAACAGAGGCCTATGATTTGGGAGAATTAGAATACCACTTGGCAATGAGAGTTGACAATTACGATGAAGCATTTAAGAAACATAAAGAAATGGGCTGTATTGAATATGTGAATGAATCAATGGGGATTTACTTCATTACAGACCCTGATGGTTATTGGATTGAAATAATACCTACAAGATAAATCAGAAGCCGCGAGTCGTTCGTGGCTTCTGATTAAAATTTCAACTAATTTTCTAATTTTAATAGATATTTTTCTACCATTTTTACAGGATGATAAGATTGCTTGGCTTTTCTTAAACCTTCATTTCCTGTGTCCTCCTGTCTGTTTACAAAGTCTGTATCTGCAAAGTTTTCCACTAAAAACTGTTTATTCAAAAAAGAATATATTCCCTTATATGCAATTTCACCTCGTTCAACATGTATTACAGCCATTTTATCATTAACTTGTTCTCCCACTGCGAAACCTGCCAACTCGCCATCTACATATACCGCAATAGACTCCAAGTCAAAATAATGCAGCTCTTTGAATAAATCCTTTATGGCATCTATTTCCATCAACATTTCATTATTCACTGTTACGGCTACTTCATCATGCCATTTGTGCAAAAGCTCCATGCAGTCATTTATAACTGTTTTATTATCGATTGTTTTTATGTTATATGTATATGCTTTTAAGAAAGAATTCACATGATTTTTTTTGCTGTGATATTTTTTTCCCTTAAGTTCAATCAGGTCCTTTGTGTTGTAAATATATTCCCAGTCATCAATATCTTCAACCGCTTCAAATTTGAAATCCGTATATTGTTTCAAATCCTGTACAAATACATCTTCAACATCACCGAACAAATAATCTCTGTCAGTGAAGTTTAAATTTCTTTCAATGAGTTTGTCTATAACCTTTGTTAAATTATCTTTCTTGTAACCAAAAAGCTGCCCATAGAAAGTTCCTTTACCTTCCTCATTTTTTTCGATTATCAATACATCATCAAATATGGCATATTTAACATTGTTTAATTTTCTCCACATATAAAGAGAGGAAAATAAATATTCATAGGATTCTAATTTATTTTTATCAATATACTTTTCAATAATTTCTTTGTCATTAATGGTTAAGTATTTAAAATTTAGAATATTAGCAACCCCTTCATATTAATCTCATTTAAATACCTTTCTTAACATAGACTATACTACCATATACTAAAAAATTCAATAAAAATTAGTGTGACAATGTTACTTGACAAAGTAAAGTTACCCTGCTATATTTTAATAATAATATTCTTGGAGGTGAACATGGGTGGTGCAGGTTTAACAGCCAATGTAAGCACGATATTAGTTTTCGCGGAAGGATTCATATCCTTTTTTTCACCATGCGTTCTTCCCTTAATTCCAGTATACATCAGCTACTTGGCAGGTAATGGAAAAAAAGTCAACAGTGACGGTACTATTAGCTATGAAAGAAAAAAGGTACTTTTTAACACCTTATTTTTTGTTTTAGGAATTTCAAGCGTATTTTTTATTTTAGGTTTATCATTTTCAGCTTTGGGTATATTCTTTAGTAAGAATAGAGAGCTATTCAGCAAAATAGGCGGCACAATAATAATAATTTTTGGCCTTGTTCAGTTAAATATTATAAAATTGAATTTTTTGAAAATGGAAAAAAGAATAAATTTAAACATCAGCGGAAAAATGAATCCTTTACTTGCGTACATAATGGGATTTACATTTAGCTTTGCATGGACTCCCTGTGTAGGACCTGCATTGGCTTCTGTTTTAATCTTAGCATCAAACGCAAAAAATACATTTACAGGAAACTTGCTGGTATTGGTTTATGCCTTAGGATTTATTATACCCTTTATAATTTTAGGGATCTTTACCACAAAAGCATTGAATTTCTTTAAAGAAAAAAGGAATTTAGTCAAATATACCATAAAGATAGGCGGACTTATATTAGTAATAATGGGGATTATGACATATACGGGAACCTTTGCTTCCATAAGCAGAAACTTAAGCTTTTTTTAGCTAAAAGGTCAGGAGAAAAAAATGAAACAATATAATTTACACTGTAATATTGCACAAACACTAAATATAATCGGAGACAGGTGGTCTCTTTTGATACTTCATCAAATATTCTTGGGAAGTGAAACATATAAGGAGCTCTTAGAGAATTTGGAAGGTATACCCACGAATCTTTTGGCTGAGAGATTAAAAACCATGGAATCTGATAATCTCATAGAGAGAAACATCTATCAATCACATCCGCCCAGGTATAAATATGTGCTTACAGAGAAAGGCCGTGAGTTAGAAGATGTATTTAACAGTTTAATAATGTGGGGACAAAAACATTTAAATAAATGCTATAAAAAATTGGTTCATGGAAGTTGCGGTTCAGTAATAGAGCACAGGTATTATTGTCCCAAATGCGGGAGTGTAAGCTTAAATGAACTGACAGTAATCAATCCTGAAGAATGAGAGGTTAATATGGGAGAAATAGTTGATATTATCATTATCGGAGCAGGTCCTGCAGGCTTGTCTGCAGCAGTAAATGCTCTAACCAGAGGCAAAACAGTAAGAATTTTTTCAAACAAAGAAAATTATCTGTCAAAAGCTGAGCGAGTGGATAATCATTTAGGTTTTTATCACATGAGCGGAAAAGAATTGATGGATAAGTTTAAAGAACATGCAGAAGCTATGGGTATAGAAATAGAAGAAGGAAAAGCAGTTAATATACTTCCTTTGGGCGAAAGCTTCATGGTCAA
>JAAYPY010000226.1 GCA_012519555.1 Tissierellia bacterium
ACAATATACTTGGCTCATGAGTATTCTCCGTTTCTGTTTGTTTTTTTGGTATATAAACATTTTAACAGAGAAGTTCTCATGAGCTATATTTTTGCTTCATTTAATTTTACAACTCGCCCCTTATTCATTTTGCAAAAATCCTTTTTTATATTTAAACCTCTCCAATATTGTTTATGATCCCCAAAGCCGGTTACCTACGGTATTACCGTTATATATGTACCTACAATATCGAGCTGGAATTTATAAAAAATCACAAATACAATAACTGCACTCAATACTGTTAAAAGGATTCCTGTGAAAACAGACTTTCTGTTATTTGCACTTATTAAACTTATCCTTAGCCCTGTACCGCTTGTACAAAGCATCCCGCTATGGGGCTTAACTGAATATTTCCTGCTGTTCAATTTGGCAATATGCAGTATCGCACCGGCATAAGACCGGATATCCTGAACTTTTAAATTTCTTATTATGTTACTGTCACGAAATGCTTCGAAATCTTGTCGGAGCCGCTTTAACGCAAGCCAGACAAAAGGGTTGAACCAGTGTACTGCCTGAATGAACAGTAATATGTAGTTTTTAATGTTGTCATTATATTTTACGTGAACCAGTTCATGCGTAATAACCGCATTCCTTTCCGTTGAAGTCAATTGCTGCCACTGCTCCGATGGAATAACAACAACCGGGTGTCTAACACCGACAACCGATGGGCATTTTATTTCTTTAATCAGTTTCTGCGGCGCGATTATTACCGGTATATCCCTGTTGATTCCCCAAAATAATCGTTCGCTTTTTATAAAGCTTATAATTGAGTCGTCATGGCAATAACTAAATTTACGGATTTTATTTCTTAATTTTATATATATGATTAGCTGCCAGACTATAAAAGCCGCAGCGCAGGAAATCCAAATCGAAAAAACAACAAACCCTGTTATTTTTCCGTCCCAAATGATTCTGTTCCATCCAGAACCGTTCCAGACACTCAAAACTGCTTCAATATCCCCGGTCGGCATCAGAAAGCCATTATTCATTTCCGCTATTTGATTAAACCGCATATTAAACGGCGGGATGGGATAACTATCGAACATATAACTGAATAAAAAATTGGGATATACCGGTATTATCATAACAACTACCGCAAGCAGCCATAATATCATTCTTCCATCGCTCCACAATTTTGCACCGAATAGCTTTCTGAACAGTAAAATCAATATAATTACCGCAGTTGAATGCAGTGTTGTGTAAAACAGAGCACACAGGAATTCTACTATTTCCATTATCATTATTTATTCTCCTCTTTATTTGCACCGAATTCATTAATCATTCGCCTAAGTTTGGATAATTCGTCTTCTGTAATACTTTCTGAAGACAGGAGCGATGATAGCATTTTACTTACTGAGCCGTTGTATATACGTTTGATCAGTTTTGCTGTTTCGGCAACACTGCACTGCTGCTGATCGATAATAGATTTGTATTTATGAGGTGACTGGGATTTGTCAACAGCTGCGGCATTCTTTTTGACTAATCTGTTCAAAAGTGTATGTACCGTATTCATTGCCCATGGCATGCCGTTTTCGTTTGCAATTCTGACAATATCGGATAAAGAACCGTTTTCATTATCCCAAAGAATTTTCATAACTTCCCATTCAGCTTCAGTTAATGAAATCATAGAATACTCCCCTAAAAATTATTCCTACACTTGTCGATTACTATTTTAATCGACAAGTGTAGGAAAGTCAAGACATAATTCTCCGTACGTAACTTCAAAAAAAAGAATAATCATTTACGGCAGTTGCAACTTTATCGGCTCACTTTTCTTAATCCTGATTTTGTGTGTGGTTTTCAACTGAGATACTTTAATAGAAATATTTTAAAATAAAGTAATGGTTACCTTAGTGAGATATTTAATAAAGAGTTAAACATATATAAATAATCCCTATAGTCTTCTGCAGGTGGAAGTTCACAGAAAAGCTGGTATGCGTCGGAACTTCCGGCAATGGGAATCCACGCATATACTATCGTGTATGTGGTTTTAATAGTCTCCGATCCGTCGTATACTTCCCGGCTTTGTTCAAGTAAGTAAATTTCCCCGTCTCCAAGCGAGGTAACGCCTTTATACAGTAATTCCTTAAACGTTGATCTCGCTGGGAATATCGAATCCCCTTCAC
>JAAYPY010000046.1 GCA_012519555.1 Tissierellia bacterium
TTATGATGAAGTCATCAGGAGCGGTTGCTGCAGTTAACGGAGACTTTTTTTACATGGGGGACCCCACACATACATATGGTCCTATAATAAGAGATAATAAATTAATAACTTCTCCTCTGCCCTTCACTTACGGTTATCCCACTGTCTCAAAGCTCAAAGACGGCATTGATATTTCCGTATGGAATCCCAAAATTACCCTTTATGGGTCAGATTCGACTGAATTTAATGTTCTTGTAATGAATAAAACTTCAAATATTGAATGGGGCCCGATTATCCTTACATCTGACTGGAATAATACTTCACCCGGATATACAACACAAGATATAGTCGAGGTTGTTGTAATTGACAATATTGTTTCTGAAGTTAGAAGAAATCAGCCTTCAACAATAATCCCGGAAAAGGGATATATTGTTGCAAGCTCAAATCCCGCTACAATGGAGTTAATGATAAATTCATTCAAGGAAGGGCATCCCGTATCCTTGAATATTGAGTTGGACTTTAATCCCGAAGATCTTGATTGGTCTTTCGGTGCAATAAACTACTTAGTTAAAGATGGAAGGGAAAATGAGATAAGTTCTCAGGTTTTAGGAGTAAATCCAAGAACGGCAATCGGTTTTAACAAGGATAATACAGAAATAATAATGGTTACTATTGACGGCAGGCACCGCAATTATGTAGGAGCTAAACAGACGGAGCTTGCACAGATCATGATAGATTTAGGAGCTTATAATGCGGTTAACATGGATGGAGGAGGCTCCACAACCATGGGTGTAGACTTTTTGAGAAACGCAAATGTTACAGTGGTTAACATTCCATCTGACGGCAGGGAAAGAAGTATTGCATCGGGAGTTGGTGTCTTTAACAATTTCCCTGACAGTGATAAAGTGGATAAAATAGAAATTACCGCATTGCAAAATAAAGTTTTTAATAAAACAGAAACAAAATTGGAGCTGAAATTTTTCAATGAGTACTATACTCCAGTAGATTACAACTTGAAAAATGTGGAATTCACTGTATCTCCACTTAATGCAGGCAAGGTTGTAAACAATGTATTCATGCCTGAAAAACCCGGCAAAGCAATAATTACTGCCTATGCAGGAAATGCTCAAGGTCAAATTGAAATAGATGTTTTAGACAATCCTGTAGCGTTAGAAGTGGAAACTGATTCAATAACCTTAGGTTTTAATGAAAAATATGAATTAGGGAAAGTTTTTGGAGTAGATAAGGATGGTAATTCTGCATACATACCGTGGAAGTATATTGATTTTTCCTATAGAAACAGAGTAGGAAAGGTTGAAGAAGGTGTATTTACATCAAGTGACATTGCAAATACCGGTGCGGTAACTTTAATATTTGGAGATGCCATAAAACACATTCACGTTAAAGTAGGCTACAGATATAAAACATTAAATCGTTTTGAAAACTTAGCTGACTTGAAATTATCCTTATACCCTGAGGAGTCCGCAGGTTCTATGTCCATTACTCAAGACTTTGTTAAGGAAGGAGAAAATGCACTTCAATTGGACTACGACTTCACAAAAATGACGGACCAAAGCATTGCCTTTGTGGAATTTGGCGAGAAGGGTGAAGGAATAAAGCTTGAAGATAAACCATTGGCAATCGGTATGTGGGTTTACGGTGACAATAAAACACATTGGCTTAGAACAAGAATAACTGATGCCTACGGCACTTTAGTGAAAATTGATTTTGAAGAAGAAGTAAACTGGACCGGATGGAAATGGGTTGAGGCAAAAATACCTGAAGGCATTGCCTACCCGATTACACTCAAAAATATTTACTTGGCAGAAATTAACGAAACAAAAAAAGATTCCGGAACAATATATATTGATAATTTAAGAATAATGTATGAGCCAAAGGACAAAGACCTTGGTTTAAGGGCTGAAACCACGTTTGAAGATATTATCAAAAAACCTGCAATTACCAATTATACCGAAAAATTAAACATATCACAAGGCAAGTATGACCATGAAGGTGCCGATGACATTATATATTTTGAAGGTATAATCTCAAATGGGACCATGAGTGCAACAAATACAACAATGTGGAACAATATTAAGTCCTTCGTGGATTATGAAGATAAGGTATTGGTATTATCCATGAATGGTCATATTCACAATATTCATGATGAAAGAGAAGTAAGAATATTAAAGGAAATACTTGAAAAAGCTTCACAAAAGAATGATGTATTTGTGGTATTTAATGGAGAAATTGAAAATACAGTGATTGAAAATAAAGTAAGGTACATCGCTTATGACGACAACTTTGAAATAGGCATATCTGAAGGTAAAGTTTCATATAAAAATTAACAATTTACCCAATTATATGTTGATAGTACATATAATTGGGTATAATATTTGATAGAGAAGGGGACAATAAATATTGTATGGGTCTAGACCCCTACTATAGAAATAGTCTTTGGGTCAAGAAAACTGTCCCCTGGTAATACTATATAAATAACGGAGGATAACATGTGGGATGAGTTTAAAAAGTTCGCATTCAAAGGAAATGTTTTAGATTTGGCAATTGGTGTTATAATGGGTGGTGCTTTTGGAAAAATTGTAACATCCGTGGTAAATGATTTAATAATGCCCGTATTGGGATATCTGATGGCTGGAATGGATTTCAAAGATATGAAATATGTAATGAGCGAAGCAATTATGGAAGGCGAAACGGTAATTAAACCTGAAGCAGCAATTCTATATGGTAACTTTATTCAAAATGTTGTAGACTTCCTAATTGTGGCAATATCCATTTTCCTATTCATTAAATTAATAAATAAATCAAAAGAAAAACTTATAAAGCAAGAAGAAGCTGCACCTGAACCTGAAGCACCTCCGGCACCTACACAGGAAGAACTTCTTGCGGAAATAAGAGATTTGTTGAAAGAAAAGTGATCATTATATAATACTAAATACCAAATGCGCCTGAAAGGGCGCATTTAAACTATAGGGGATTTTTTATTTATTAATATTGAATTTTTTAATTTTCATGATAGAATAAAAATAGTTTAATTTTTGGAGGAAATTATGAGTTTATATAAGCAGTGGACAGAAGGCTTGGATGCAATTAAAACCCAGGAAGAATATAACGAATTTTTTAAGGATTATATGGGTAAAGAAGCAGAATGCTACAAGAAGATTCTTAAAAACAAAGCACCGATAATTGAAGGGAAAATAAAGGAATTAGCAGAAGAAAACGACATGACTTTATTGGAATACATAGGGTTTTTAGACGGTGCAAACACAAGCTTCAAAGAAGCATTAGTTTTGGATGACTTAACTGAGGATTCTGAGATAAAAGCTGAATTTGACTTTGAAAAATTATTATGGAATATGCATGATGCAAAAGCTGAATGGCTTTACGGAATGAAGGAATGGGAAAATATCTTTGATGAAGGAAAAAGGAAAGAGATAAAAAAGGAATACAATCGTTCAAAAATTGTTGTAAAAGGTGAAAAGACAGGAAGAAATGACCCCTGCCCCTGCGGCTCCGGGTTAAAATACAAAAAGTGCTGTGGTAAATAAATTTGGATGGGCACATGGATAAGACAAAAGGTATTGTATTTGGTATTTTGGCAGCTTTTATATATGGCTTTACACCAATATTAGGGAAACTGACATTCCTTGAAGGAAGCAACACAATGTCCCTTTCCTTTTACAGAAATCTGCTATCCTTACCTTTTCTTTTTTTATTTTTAAAGTATAAGAAAGTTGATTTCAAAATAGATAAGGTACAATGCAAAAAATTAGCTGTATTGGCATCATTGGGACCTACTCTCACTTCTTTAACATTGTACGGGTCTTACAGTTATATAAGCGTAGGTATGGCAACAACCATCCATTATATTTATCCTGTTTTGGTAGCAGCAGCCAGTATAATAATATTCAAAGAAAAAATAAGCATTGAAAAACTTCTTGCCCTGCTCTTGTCAACGGCAGGCGTAGCTTTATTCTTTGAAGGAGATTTCAATATTATCGGTGTTATATTAGCTTTCATGTCCGGTGTAATTTATGCAACTCATATGTTGTTCATAGACAAAAGCGGCTTAAATATAATGTATCCATTTAAAATATCCTTTTATTTATCATTATTTTCTTCAATATATTTGTTTCTAGCAGGAACAGTTAGCAGCAGCCTAGTTTTTGTCATGACACCTAAGGGATGGATATTCACAATATTGGTAGCATTTTTTGTATCATTTTTAGCTAATACATTTATCCCCATAAGCATTAAATATACAGGGCCTACAGTAACAAGCATTGTCGGTTTGTTTGAACCCATTACAAGCATAGTGATGGGAATATTATTCTTAAGTGAGCCTTTAACTATAAAAAGCGTAATTGCATGTATACTTATTTTGCTAGGTGTTTTCATTGTTACCATATCAAAGGAAAACAAAGCTAATAAATAAAGGGACTTAAACAGTCCCCTTATTAATGCTGATCACTTGTAATCATTTCGCAAGCTCTCACAGCTTGTTCCAGCAGTATTGTTGTTGTAATGGTTCCAACACCTCCGGTTGGGGGTGTCAATGCTTTTACTTTACCGAATATATTATCGTAATCTACATCTCCGCAGATTTTTCCCTTCCCGTCATCATTAACACCAACATCAATAATGATTGATGATTCGGAGAAATATTCTTGGCCCATAAACTTTGCTTTGCCGATTGCTGCAACAACTAGATCTGCCTTTGAAGTTATTGAGCTCATATTTTTAGTTTTAGAATGGCATATTGTTACTGTTGCATTTTCTTTTAAAAGAAGCATGGTTAAAGGCTTGCCGACAACTAAGCTTCTGCCTGCTACTACAACATTCGAACCTTGTAAAGGTATGTCATAATATTTTAGCATTTCAATAACTGCCTTTGGTGTGCAGGGTGAAAAGCCACTGATATCACCTTCAAATATCTTACCTAAATTTACGGGTGTCATGCCATCAATGTCTTTTTTAGGATTCATTTTCTCTAAAATCTTCTTTTCCTCTAAATGCTCAGGCAAGGGTCTGAACATCATTATTCCGTGAATACTGTCATCATCATTTGCATCTTCAATAATTTTACTTAATTCTTCCATAGAAACATTGTATGTAAGCTCTTTAACTTCACCCTCGATACCTAAAAACGAGCAATTTTTTAATATGCTTCTTTCATAAAACACGTCATCTTCCTTGTTTCCCACCCTTATGATGAGTATTCTTGGAACAATATTGTTTTCTTTCAGCTTTTCAACTCTAATTTTAATATTTCCCCTCAAATGCTCAACCACAGGTTTTCCTGTTAATTTTACGGTTTCTACCGGCATGTTTTCCTCCTTACCTCTTATGCATTTTACTGATTTAGTATTGTTACTGTTTTTTCATAAACTTCATCGGCAATTTTTCTTCCCATATCAAGAAGTTTTTCTGCTTCTTCCTTATGAATTTTCACGTAATTTTCATCATCTATTAAATTTAGATTGATTAAAACATTGAGATATGCACTGTTCAATGCTGCCTTTAAAAATTGAACCCCCACACCGACATCGCTTATTATATTTTTTGATGATTTATCGACTATATCCTGGTGAAGCAATATTGCATCATATGAAAACCTCAGTGTTTCCATAGGTGCTAAACATGCATCTATCAAACATTTTTGCAGCCTTTCATTTTTAATTTTTTTCTCTTCTACAGTGTTAGAAGGCATTACATATGCTTTTGATAAAGGCTCAAAAAACTCTGCATCCTTATCTACTAAATCTATGAGCTTATCTCTCAGTACTTCTCCCCTCTTTATTAAATCTTCATGTTTATGTTTAATATCAATGAACTTTTTCTTCCCGTAAGAAAAATTCGCAACCATTGTATTCAAAGCAACGCCTAATGCTGCAACCATGGCAGCGGCACCCCCTCCTCCGGGGACAGGCTTTTTTGATGCCAGTTCTTTTGCAAAATCTCTGCATGATAATTCAGTTAACATTATTTTATCTCTCCTTACCTTACAAGAATCTTTATCTTAATCTAGGTGCCTCAATGGGCTTGCTCCACACCGACACAATGAATACATGGGGGAAAGACCCAAGTCTTTGCTTCGTCAGCAGTATTCATTATATATTAGTCTTTAAAATACACCTTATTATATATGAGCGGTATTATTAAGCCTCCGCCTATATAATTGCCAAGAGCTGCAGGAATTAAGTTGTTAATTGTCATATTTACGATATTTATTGACGAATCAAGCAATGATGCCATTGGAAGGTAAAACATATTAGCAACCACGTGTTCATATCCGCAAATCACAAAAAGCATAACCGGAAACCAGCTTCCTAAAATTTTCCCTGTGGTATCCTTTGATGTAGCTGCAAACCAAACAGCTAAAGACACCAATATGTTGCACAAAATTCCTTTGCTTACAACTTGCATAAAGGGCAAGGATAGCTTAGCATCCGCAATTTCAATTATCCTTGCTGCCATGACAGGATTATTGTATACTCCCCCCGCATACAATAATCCCGCTGTTAAAGCGCCGCCGATAAAATTACCGGCTAATACCTGCAACAGGGTAGACGCATAACTCTTAACTCTAATTTTTTTTTGCAAAAGAGCAAAAGTCATCAAGCAATTTCCTGTGAACAATTCTCCGCCTACTAAAACGATGAGCATCAAACCTACCGGGAAGACTGCAGCCCTTATGAATGCATTGTCATATGTCACAATAAAACCTTGTGCTCCTAATGCTATGTAGATGCCTGCCATAACACTCATCAATAAGCGCTTCCAAACAGTCATTGATACTTTATTCTGTGCTGATGATATCAGTACTTCTGCAGTTTCTTTCGGTGTTAATAATACAGAGCTCATTTTAATTTCCCCTTTAACTCAATATATTGTTGTGATTTCTCTTTAGAATAAACCTTTTATTTTTCCATCAATATCAACATCAATCTTTTCAGCTGCAGGTACTTTGGGAAGTCCCGGCATTTTCATTATTTCTCCCGTAAGTGCTACAATAAACCCTGCTCCTGCTGATATTGTAATATCCCTGATTGTTATTTTAAATCCTGTAGGTCTTCCTAAAACCTTAGGATCATCCGTAAATGAATACTGAGTTTTGGCCATGCATATAGGAAGATTTCCAAGTCCAAGTTTTTCTAAGTTTTGTATTTCCTTATCTGCTTTCTTTGAATAGTCAACTGACTCAGCTCCGTAGATCTTTTTAGAAATAGCCGCTATTTTTTCTTTTATTGACATATCTGCATCATACGGAAATTCCATATTGCTTTCTTTATCAGTAAGCCTTAATACTTCTTCAGCTAATTCAATACCTCCTGCTCCGCCTTTTGCCCAAACTTCTGACAAGGCAACATTAACTCCAAGTTCATTACATCTTTCTTTTATCAGGTTTAATTCTGCTTCCGTATCGGTAGGGAATCTGTTTATTGCAACAACAGAAGGTAGTTTAAACACCTGTGTAATATTCTCCACATGCTTCAATAAGTTGGAAATCCCCTTTTTCAATACTTCTAAATTCTCTACTCCTAATTCTGCCTTTGCTGCTCCCCCATTGTGTTTCAATGCTCTTACCGATGCCACAATAACAACCGCATCAGGTCTTAATCCAGTCTTTCTGCATTTAATATCTATGAACTTTTCAGCACCTAAGTCTGCTCCGAAACCTGCCTCCGTAACTGCATAGTCTGCTATCTTACATGCCATTCTTGTTGCTATAACACTATTGCATCCATGTGCTATGTTTGCAAAAGGTCCTCCATGGATAAAGGCAGGTGTCCCTTCCAAGGTTTGAACTAAATTTGGTTTTAATGCATCTTTCAAAAGTGCAGCCATTGCACCTTCTGCTTTTAATTGTCCTGCGGTTACGGGATTTCCTTCTCTCGTATATGCAACTATTATTTTTGAAAGTTTTTCTTTTAATTCTATAATGTCATTGGATAAACAAAAAACTGCCATTATTTCTGATGCAACTGTAATATCAAATCCGTCTTCTCTTGTTACTCCTTCAGTCCTTCCCCCAAGACCGTCTACAATGTTTCTTAATTGTCTGTCATTCATGTCAACGCATCTTCTCCAAACTACCCTTCTTGTATCTATCTTAAGTTCATTGCCTTGATGAATGTGATTATCTAACATTGCTGCCAATAGATTATTTGCTGCTCCTATTGCATGGAAGTCTCCTGTAAAGTGAAGGTTTATATCCTCCATGGGTACAACCTGAGCGTACCCTCCGCCTGCTGCTCCGCCTTTTACACCGAAAACAGGACCTAGGGAAGGCTCACGAAGTGCAATAATTACATTCTTGCCAAGCTTAGCCAATGCATCTCCTAATCCTATTGTTGTTGTTGTTTTGCCTTCACCTGCAGGTGTCGGGGTTATAGCGGTAACTAATATCAATTTGGAATCTTCTTTGTCCTTTAATTCATTCTGCAAATATCTGTAGTCAATTTTTGCCTTGTATTTTCCGTAATTTTCAACATATTGATCAGGTATCCCCATTTTTTGTGCAATATTATTTATTGCTTCGATTTTTGTCTGCTGTGCAATTTCAATATCACTTAAAATCTTTTCTGGCATTATTCTTATTCTCCTTTGTATTGTATTGTGTACTTCAAAATAATAAATTTCTTATTATTATAAATTATATAGTAATTATATTTTTTAGTCAATTGAATTTGCGTTTTTCGTATTTTTATCCTTAAGGCTGAATAAATTTGTGAAAATAATAACTAATTAATTTTAAATTTTTTTGTTTTTTCGACTTTTTTCTATTGTCATCATTTTATTTTATTTAATAAAAGAGTTGATTATTAGAACAGTTATGGGGTATAATGAAATAATGAATAATCAAATAAATTATTCTTAATCTTTACTATATTAACATGTTGACTTTTACATGACATTTTAATATAGTATACATAAAACCTGAAAGGAGTGATTTAGTGACAGCAAAAAAGACGCCGCTTTATGATGAACACGTTAAGTTAGGCGGCAACATTGTTGACTATGCAGGATGGTTACTTCCGGTACAATACACCGGATTAATACCGGAGCATGAAGCTGTTAGAAATGCAGTGGGAATTTTTGATGTATCTCATATGGGAGAAATCACAGTGAGAGGTAAGGATGCACTAGCTTTTGTTGATTATCTGATGACTAATGACATAACAAAAATTGTTGATAATCAAATAATCTACACATTCATGTGTTATCCCGATGGAGGAGTTGTTGATGACTTGCTGGTATACAGGTATGATAACGATTACCTGTACTTGGTTGTTAATGCTTCAAATTGTGATAGAGATTATGCTTGGATGCTTGAGCAAAAGGGAGACTTTGATGTAAAAATTGAAAATATTTCCGATTCAGTAGGTGAAGTTGCCGTTCAAGGACCAATGGCACAAAAAACCCTTCAAAAATTAACAGATTTTGATCTTGATAGCTTAGGGTACTTCTACCTTCAAAGAAATGTTTTAGTCGATGGAGTAAA
>JAAYPY010000227.1 GCA_012519555.1 Tissierellia bacterium
CGGAGCCTCTTCAACTTCTGGAGTCTCTTCAATTACCGGTTCTTCTTTAGTACATCCCATAGCCAATGATGCTATTAAAGCTATTAGTAATAATAATGATACTATTTTTGTTGCCCTTTTCATTTGTCCTACTCCCTTTATTTTTATTTTTTTATTAACAGCTACTATTATACTACTATGAATTACCAAATACAAGAATAAATATGTATCATTATTACATTAATTGAAAATATTACAATTAAATGGTTATATTATTAATAATTCAGTATTTGCAAATTAAGTAAAAATATCTTATAATTAACTAAAAAATTATTCTCCTAAGAGGTAATATGATGAAGTTTAAAGTTGCGTTAATACAATCCATGGTTTACATGGATAAGCAAAGAAACATTGAAAATGCCGTTGATTTGATTAAAAGTGCTTCAAAAGAAGGGGCTGATTTGGCGGTTTTTCCCGAAATGTTCAACTGTCCTTACGATAATTCATATTTCAGAGAATATGGGGAACCGGAAGGAGCTTATTGCTTTGAAAGCATGAGCAAGGCAGCAAAAGAATCCGGTATCTATGTGGTTGCAGGTTCTATGCCCGAATTGGAAGGAGATAATGTTTACAATACATCCTATGTCTTTGACAGGAAGGGCGAAAAGATTGCCAAGCACCGTAAAATGCATTTATTTGATATTGATGTAGAAGGAGGGCAATACTTCAAAGAATCAGATGTTCTAACACCCGGCAAGGATGTAACTGTCTTTGATACAGAATTTTGTAAGCTTGGTCTTGGCATATGCTATGACATAAGATTTCCTGAATTAAGCAGACTTATGGTTTTAGAAGGAGCAGAAGTCATTATTTTTCCTGCTGCATTTAACATGACTACAGGTCCTGCTCACTGGGAGTTAAATTTCAGAGGAAGAGCTCTTGACAACCAGGTTTACACAATAGGCGTCGCTCCTGCCAGAGATTTAAAAGCCTCTTATCACTCTTATGGAAATTCGTTAGTGGTATCACCCTGGGGAAAGGTTATAAACAGAATGGATGAAAAAGAAGGATACATCATAGAGGAAATTGACCTTGACTATGTAAAAAAGGTAAGGAATGAACTTCCTCTTTTAAAGCATTTAAGGAATGACTTATACAAATTAAGCAAGTTATAATAATAAATTCTGAGGGTAACCTCAGAATTTATTATGGTTTTTGAGTTAAGATTCCAAATCTGTAATTCCTCTTTTAATATGGCAGTACATAGCGAGAGCGGCACCGTCTGCATCTCTCTTCTCAATAAAATCCGCAATACGGCGATGGTTGCAAAGAGCATTTTCCGCAGAAAGCTTGTCTGTACCTGCATATGTTGCAGTAATAATAGCATCTTTTACTGACGCTTCAATGGCAGGCAGCATTAGTTCAATTACCTTATTGTGGGTTGCCTTGGCTATGGCTGAATGAAATTTCTTGTCTGTTTCCGAGTAGGGTTTTCCTATTTTGATAAGTTGGGCAGTTTCTCTTTCATATTTCACTATTTCTTGAATCTCTTCATCACTTGCACGCTCCACCACAAGGCGAACATTTGCAGGCTCAAGTATCAAGCGCATTTCAAACCAGTTAAGAACAAGGTTTTTTTTATCCTTTAAATATGAGATGCCAAAAGGGTCATTTCGCTTATCCGGATTTGCCGTAACAAATGTGCCCCGCCCCCTTTGTATGGTCAAAACATCATTTGCAACCAGCATCTTTACGGCTTCTCTGATTGTGGTGCGGCTGACCCCTAATTCTTCTGCCAGCATTTTTTCATTGGGGATTTTATCCATGGGCTTATATTTTTTTTCTATAAAAATCATATCACTTATTTGGTTAGCAATAATTTCTGAAACAGGAATAAAACTCTTTTCCATTTTTTTCTCCCTTATGAATTTTTACTCAGTTATTATAACACAAAAAATTATATAATACAAGTAAAGAGGTAGTATCACTTTCCTTACAATTTTGAAATATTTTCATATAATATTGACAATTTTCGAGTTTAATGCTAATATAATTGAAACATTTTCATAAAAAAGACGGATTGCAATCGTTTTTTAGACATATGACATCATACAACTAAAGGAAGA
>JAAYPY010000228.1 GCA_012519555.1 Tissierellia bacterium
GCACCTTACAGCGTCATTTATACAAGCAAGGCTTCGGAGCCAATCAGATGAAGATATATACCCGGAAAGGAACAGCGGCAAGGCGGTTTCAAAAGTCACAGCGCTGCATGCTTTTTCAGGGAGATATCAAATATGGGCCGTACTTGCCCATTGGAAAGAACGGGGCTAAAAAGCAGGTATATCTCTCTGCCTTCATTGATGATGCCACACGATTCATTGTAGCCGCAAGGTTCTATGATCACCAGCAAGTATCGATTATTGAGGATACGTTAAGGACAGCGATTACACAATACGGCAAGCCGGATGCCATATATGTAGACAATGGCAAGCAGTATAGATCGAGCTGGCTGGGCAAGGCCTGTACGAAACTTGGGATAAAGCTCCTGTTTGCAAAGCCGTTCCATCCGGAAGGGAAAGGTAAAATCGAGGCCTTTAACAGAAGGATGGATTCCTTCCTTTCAGAAGCCGCCCTTATGGATATCAGGACACTCGATGAACTTAATAGGATTCTGGAGCTGTGGATCAATGAGCATTATCATAAAACAGCCCATCACGGGCTTGGAGGAATAACTCCGGAAACTGCATTCAAGGCAGACAAAAGGCCTCTCAAATTTGTTGATATGAAAACCCTCACGGAAGCATTTCTCCATACCGAGGAGCGCACAGTGGACAAAACCGGCTGCATCAGCTTTGAAGGTAAACGGTATGAAGTTGGCCTACAGCTCATCGGCAGGAAGGTCGAAGTCCATTATGATCCCTCATGGTCCGATGAGGTAGAGATACATCATCCGGATTTTGCACCCTTTATGGCTGCAGAACAGGTAATCGGTGAACACTGCGGCATAAGAGCAGCCCTCCCGGAGCATATGACGGTCTTGAAGCCCGAGCGGTCAAGACTTCTGGAGGGGCTGAACAAAGCCAACATATCCGGCCGCACCCGAAAGGATGTCGCAGTTGTGTTCCGCAAATGCAGGGAGGGTATGGACAATGTATGAAGCATTCTTTGAGATGAAAAACACACCCTTCATCAATAGTATTGCAGTTGAAGGACTGTATATGTCTCCTATGCTTGACGAAGCCCTTGGCAGGCTTGAATTTGCAGCAGCAAAACGGCTCTTTACCGTAGTAACTGCAGATGTAGGCTGCGGCAAGACAACCGCCATAAGGAAATTTGCATCAATGCTGCCGAGTGACAAATACCAGGTGCTATACATATCTGACTCTAATCTTACGCCCAGGTGGTTCTACAAAGGACTGCTTGATCAGCTGGGAGTGGAGTCCAAGTTCTATAGAGGGGATTCAAAGCGGCTACTTCATCAGCATCTGGAGATAATCAGAGGAGTACACGGCAAAACCATCGTCACAATTGTTGATGAGGCACACCTCCTCGATAAGGAGACACTGGAAGAAATTCGCTTCTTGATGAATTACCGGATGGATTCCCTGAATCCCATGGCGCTCATACTGGTAGGGCAGAACGAACTGTGGGAAAAGCTCAAGCTTCAGCGGTATGCGGCCATCAGACAGCGGATAGATCTGAAATGTGAACTTCCACAGTATGACCGCTCCCAGACAGAGGAATATATCATTGCGCACCTCGAATACGCACAAGGCATCAAGGATATCTTCACCGACAAGGCTGTCGATGAGATATACAAGTATTCGTCCGGATCAGCCAGAGCCATAAACAAACTGGCGACACATGCATTGATGTATGCAGCGCAGAGAGCTAAAAAGCTTATCGATGATCACATGATCAGGACAGTTATTGCCGGTGAATTACCATAGTATATGCCATGGCGCAAGTCATGGCACACATCCCGGCTTTATGCGGCAAAACAAGGGAGCAACTTACGGCAAAAATCGTGAGCAATCCGTGAACAAACTAAGAAATCAATGACATCTTGTAATGTAAGGAAAATGGGTCTGTGTGCAAAAAAGTGGAAAATTTGCACGATTGGGATAAAATGCAGTTCTCCAGTTAAGGGCCTATCAACAACCACCAAGGGTTTTGTGTTTTGAATTTTCTAAAGCAGAGGCATTAGGAACGTGATTATTGCGGTTTGTTGCAAGCTGAATGAGCTTGCTGTATAGGGAGGCAAGGTAAATTGGGTAAGGAGAGTCTTGTTAAGAAGATTAAATCTGCAATTTCTAATGAGAATATAGATGACCTTGAAAATTTATTTAGTCAAGTAAGCTCAATGAAAGATGTTAAACTAATAAATTCAAATAAAATATTCATTAAAATTCTTCAAAATCAAAACCTTAGTTATTACTTTACAAGGTTTACAGGAACATATTTAATGGCTATAAATAAATTTTCTAAAAAAGATTCTGTTCACCAAATGATGTTTATAGAATTTGTTATAAAAGTATTTGAAATTTCAAAAGCTATAAATAATATTTTTACGGATATAATGAGGTCTTCTTTTAATAGCTCTCTTAGTTGTTTTGTAGTATCGTTATCACTTTGGAGAGATAAGGCTGAATCAAACTTTGCAGTTAATAATGAGAGTTTATCAAATTTTATGGAATCAAGAGGAAGGTTAATTGATTTTGAATTTTTTATAGATTATATGTTTGAAATAGCATATATTCACCTTTGCAATGATTTATATGATGATCATATCAAGGAAAAAGCTATTTACTGGAATGAAAAGAATTATGATGAAAGAACAATGAATAAACTATATAACTTTGCCGCGACATATCATTCTTTATATAATCTATTTGATAAGGTGTCTTTTGGAGAGTATGAAATACAAAGTTTATCCTTTGACAAAGATAATGATTGTCTAAATATTAGATTGCAATATGCCGATAAGCAATTTCTGAAAGTAAAATACGCCGGATTAAGGCAAGGAGTAATTTCACAACCCCATATACCTTCTCTATTTAGTCCAATAATTGAGATGATAAAAGATTCTGTTTATCCATTAGGAAAAGAGAGGGGTTTAACAAAAAAACAAATAGATAACATAGTTGAATTGATATCTCTACAGTTATCATTTGATGTCGATGAATTACTATTAACAGCACAATCTGTAAGTTTTCAAAAATCTTTGTATGTTTTATCGTTAATAACGATGTTTTGTTTTATAGAAAGAGAAAGGGCAAAATTAAGTAATTGCATCTTTGATAAATACTATACTATTATTGATTGTAACATAATAAAAAGGTACTTTTCTGACATAGGATTTATTTCTGAAGAAGAATTCCAACAAATTTTTAATGGAATAGTTACTATAAATAATAAGCAACCTACAATATATAGCAAACTAATTTCACTTTCTTTATTAAATACTGGAGACGGTAATTGTATATATTTACATCCAATAAAACTTAGTTTGACTGGCTTCTATAATCCAATATTTAACTACGCTACACAACGTTATTCAAAGAAAAAGAATAGTAATTCAGGAGAAATCGTACAACAATTCGGCCAAGAATATAATAATTTGATAAAACAGATTGCTGAGAATAATGAATTTAAAATATTAGAATGTGACTATAAAATAAAAGAAAATCATCATGTTAAAACGGATGTAGACATAATTGCAAAATATTTAGATGTTCTGTTTTTATTACAAGTAAAATCAGTAATATCTTCTATTGATATTTATTCTCATTTTAAGGCTAAAATGAGAATTGAAGAAGGCATTGACCAAGCTGATATATCTTTAAGATACATTAATTTGAATTCTAACATTTTTCGTAATTTAATGCACAAGCATGAAATAAAGGAGAACGAAATTAATCATGTAATATCAATTGTAGTAACCAATAATAAGTTATTTAATGGCTGGTTTAAGAATAATACTATTGTAATATCAGCTGAACAATGGAGTTACTTTTGTTCTGAAGCGAAAAAATTTACTGAAAGTAGTAAAGTTCTGGAGTTGCTTAAAAAACCTGTGGCATTGTATAGACATGAAAGTGAACTACAAATACAAATAAGAGATGATAATTATTTTGGTATGCTTAAAGCGGAATATGAAGATATGTATTGATGAATTAATTGACAATAAGTTTATTAGTGGGTGTTTTATTGGACACCTCTTGTGATATTATGATATCATTGGAGGTGTAATTATTTGGAATAATGTTGCAATTATAGGGGGGTGCAGTTATGGCAAAAAGCTCTAACCAGAAGTTGAAAATTCTTTACA
>JAAYPY010000047.1 GCA_012519555.1 Tissierellia bacterium
AAAATTCCAAGACTTGAAACGTTTATTCGTATAGCAAACGCATTAAATGTCCCCTCTGATTTATTGCTGATAGATGTATTAAAAGCTGGGAATGTGATAAAATCCTCTGAACTCTCTGAAAAAATTAGTAAATTGCCCTCTGATGAACAACAGAGAATCTTTCATGTAATCGAAGTAATGATTAAAGATGCTGAAAAATGATATAACAAATTATAAATAAAAAATCTGCAAAATATATGCAGATTTTTTATTTATAACCATATTTCGACAGACAATTACAAAGCCCTTATGATATACTGTGTCTATAAGGATTAGTAATAACCTTATAGAATTTAAGTAAGGGGGCGATTTATCAATGATAGCAAAACTTAAGTTGAATTATCTTGCTTTTTTAATTAATTTGCATTGGGTTTTTATCAGAATAGGTCGAAAAAAGATCGACCGCTTACTAAATGATGGGGAAGGTCTTTCATCAAGAAAACTATTCAAAGCAGATAAACCGCTTAATTATCATTGTACTCGTGTCTTAATATTGGAAGAAAAGTATAAATATTTGGCAAGGGAGAGTGAACTTAAATATAGAAATAAACGCATTGAGGAGTTTAAATTAAAGTGGTGGTAAAAAGTTAGATGAAATTAGCTGACTTGTTGCTGCAAAAGGAAATAGATTAAAAATATTGAATGGATGTTACTATAAAATAGATTCCTTACTAAAAAAGAATATTTGATGATAACCGGATGTAATTGCACATTCGGTTATTGTGTTTTATGGAGGTGGAATTATTGGCAATTGATCCGTTAACGTCAAAGCTGCTTACACATTTAGCGATAAAAGCAGCTGCTGATGCAGAAGCGAGGAAAAGAATGCTGATACTTATCCTTACACCGTTGATCGCCGTATTGCTCATTATTACAATGTTTTTTTATATCCTTACACATCCTTTAGAGTTTTTGGGACAATTCATTAACGGTGAAGATTTGACAGCAGTTGAGCAGCTTCAAAATGACTTTGGCATGTATCAAAGCATTTTGCAAACTGACCCCGATTATATAGATAATTACGGTAAAAGTTATGAGGGGGTTACAATTTATAATCAGGGAGAAACGCCTGTCGTTTATTATAATCAGCTTGACAGCAGATGGGCGGATAAACCTTATGGGACAGACACTATAGGTGGATATGCTTGCGGCCCAACTTCTATGGCTATGGTAGTATCAAGTCTTACCAATACCATGATAGACCCAGTACAAATGTCAAAATGGTCATATGAGAATGGGTATTGGTGTAAAAGCAGCGGTTCTTACCATGCTTTAATCCCTGGAGCTGCGAAGACTTTTAACCTGGATGTGGAAGGCTGTTCGGCAACTGAATCACAACGTATTGTAGATGCTCTTTCGTCAGGCAAACTTGTAGTTGCCATTATGACAAAAGGGCATTTTACGTCAAGTGGCCATTTTATCGTGCTTCGTGGAATAACAAAAGAAGGAAAGATATTGGTAGCCGATCCGGCAAGTAATAAAAGGAGTAAACAGGAATGGGACTTGTCTATTATCTTGAATGAAGTCAGCAAGAGTGCAGGAGCAGGAGGTCCGTTTTGGATTATCAGCAGGAATGCAGGAGGTGGAGTATGAATAGGAAAAAAATGATTGAATTGATTGTTTATATATTGATTGTCATTGTGGGTACTGTTTTGTTAATGACCAATCACTTGAAAGACAAAGAAAAGATACACGATTTGCATTTTGGAGGTGTGAAAAATGCTGTTGTATCTGTCCAGTAGTGGGAAAAGCGGTATTACGGATTTCTTGGAAGAAGAAAATGAACAGGCACAGTGCAATAAACCGGAAGTGGTTATAAAAAAGCTTGTGGGCAGATTTACTTTAAAACAGTTTGTGGTTAAAGATATGAGGAATTATCAGGGCTACAAGCATTTCATGGTGGATATCGGGTGTATTGATGATAGTCTTGATGATTTTATCGTCGCCCTGCAATCTTTTCAGATGATGTTTAATGCTCGAATTATTGTTATTTTATCCGGCTGCGATAATGAAAAAGCATATACGGAAAAATTAATCGGAATCGGCGTTACTGATATTGTTACTGCGAATACTGCGGAAGATATTCAAAGTGAGATTAAAGAATGTTTGTCTGAAGGCGGTATGCAGAGATATAAGCAGATTGAGAAATTGAGTAAACAAGAACTAAAAATTGTACCACCCGGAATTAATGAATCTGTGGAAATCGAAATACCAAGGTATAAGTGGAGTGCAAAGAATATAAAGATTGCTGTTGCCGGAGCTGACCGCAGAAGTGGTGTAACGGTAACGGCATTTAATTTTGCAAACTGGCTGATTGCAAGGGGTGCTACCGCATGTTATGTAGAAATGAACATGAACCGCCATCTGCATTATTTGATTGAAAGATATACTTATGAGAAGGAAGGAGAACACTATCCTGTTGGCGATGTAGACTGCTTTTTAACCAATGAAATTGATAAGGACTACAATTTTATCATTTATGATTGTGGAGCAATTAAGGAATTAACCAATGCATTCAAAGAAGCAGATATCAGGCTGATCTGTGGGAGCCTTTTGCCTTATGAAGAAACCAATTACTCAAAGTTGCTGCATTTATGCAAGAATTTATCAACATTTAAGATGGCTCTGAGTGTGCCTTCGGAATTTCAAAGCGACTGTAAGACTACTTTTGGAGAAGATTTGATGATTGCTTACGCTTCTCATGACTTATTTAACGACAATATCAACGGACATATCTATCATCCGATCGTGAAGGAATATATCATACCGGAAAGAAAGCTGTAAGAGGATGTTTTCCCTGGTAGTAGATGAAACAGGAGGGTATCATGGCAAAAATC
>JAAYPY010000229.1 GCA_012519555.1 Tissierellia bacterium
CGCTCAGGGTGACAAGGCCGAGATCCTTCACTTTGCTCAGGATGACTATACCGAGTTTTCAGGTGACAAATTACATTTTATATATCACCTGAGAGAATTCTTCAATTGTTGTAACCCCCGACAATACCAATTCCCTGCAATTATCCTTCAATGTTTTCATCCCTGAGCCTTCAGCCAGGGCAGTAATCTCATCATTGCTTTTCTCGTTTTGAATTGCATCCCTTATAACCTTGTCAATTTTCAATATTTCGTGAATAGCGGTTCTCCCGCTATAACCCGTGTAATAACATTTCGGGCAACCCCTGCCTCTTTGCAGCTTAGTATCAATTTTAATTCCCAATAATTTTTTCTCTACTTCATTTGCCATATACTCTTCCTTACAGTTGGTACATACCTTTTTAACCAACCTTTGAGCTACTATTCCTCTTAATGAAGCAGCAATCAGATACGCTTTAATCCCCATATCCTTAAGCCGCATAATAGTAGACACAGCATCATTGGTATGTATGGTTGAAATAACCATATGACCTGTTATAGCTGCCCTTACTGCTATTTCAGCCGTTACTTCATCCCTGATTTCGCCCACCATAATTATATTCGGGTCCTGTCTAAGTATAGACCTCAAGCCTGTAGAAAACAAAAGCCCTGCCTTTGTATTGACCTGGACCTGATTTATGCCTTCAATTTTATATTCAACGGGGTCTTCAATTGTAATAATATTTTTATTCAGCTTATTAAGCTCATACAATGCTGCATACAATGTGGTAGTTTTCCCGCTTCCGGTAGGACCTGCCGCCAAAATAATACCGTTTGTCACATCCAATAATGAATTAAAATTTTCCATATTGCTTTTGGTGAAACCTAACTCTTCCTTTGTCTTTAAAAAATTATCCCTGTCTAATATCCGCATAACTATTTTTTCGCCATAAACGGTTGGAAGTACTGAAATCCGAATATCAACAACCTTATCATCAATTTTCATTTCAATTCTTCCATCCTGAGGCAGTCTTTTTTCAGCAATATTCATTCCTGCTATTATTTTTACTCTTGTTACTATGGCTGACTGCGTATGCTTTGAAGGGGTAAGAATTTCCTGCAAATCACCATCAACCCTGACCCTCACCCTGATACTGTTTTCCATAGGCTCAATATGTATGTCGCTTGCTCCCATTTTAAGAGCTTGACTTATTAATGAATCTATAAGCCTCACAACCGGTGAATTGTTTATGCTTATAATATTTTCATCTTCACCTGCATCTTCGGCTGCAGCAAATCTTTCCTTTTCAAAATCCTCAGCTGCTTTTTCTGCATTTCTTCTGCCCATATATTTTTCAATCGATTCAATAATCTGGGATTTACATGCAAGCACAATTTCTACTTTCTTTCCGGTTTCAGCCTCAATATCTTCTATGTGAAATATATTCAGAGGATCATCCATTGCAATTAGTATTTTGTCCTCCCAAACTTTCAACGGTATGGAGCAAGTCCTTTTGGCTGTATTTTCCGTCAATAACCCGGTTGCATCAGCGCTTATATAATAATTATCTAAATTAACTGCTTCTATTTTTAACTGTTCAGATAATGCCCTTACTAATGTAATTTCTGTGATATAATTATTCTCAATCAGTATTTCTCCAAGCTTCTTGGTAATAGCAGGCTGCAATATCAAAGCTTCATTCAGTTGTTCGGGTGTTATCTCCTTCTTTGATAGCAGTATTTCTCCAATCTTTAAAAAGCTGCATATATTATTCATAAACACACTCTTTTTACATCTTTTTTGTTTTTTTATAAATTATTTTGTATGTTTAGGAATTTTATTATATTATGCACCTCTATCAGTGTCAATTTAACTAAATGTTTTATAGATTACAATTAGGGCTACATTCATTTACAATCAATTAATACTAATAAAGATTTTGTTGTATATATTTTCCATTTTTGTTAGAGTTTTCTATCGATTTGTTGCAACAAAAAATGACGACTTTCATCGCCATTCCTATACAAAATATTTATCATTATTGTCTATTTTCTTTGTTTATTCTTTGGGACAACACATGTGCCGGATGCCCTGCAAACCACAATTGGTTCCTCAAGCACATCACATGCTGAATCACTAATGTCCGGACGTGGAACTATTACTTTTCTCGCTTCAAATACCATCTTCCTTGAAGAATTCCCAACAGATACTATTTCACCCTCTGCCTCAATATAATCTCCTGCATAAACGGGTGACAAAAATTCGACATTGTCATATGCAACGAACAGTCCTTCATCTCCGTCATTTCTGATAAGAAGCTCTGTTGCTACATCCCCGAACAGTCCCAGCATCCTTGCTCCATCAACTAAATTGCCGCCGTAA
>JAAYPY010000230.1 GCA_012519555.1 Tissierellia bacterium
CAACAGCTTTTATTATTTGACTGTAATCAATTTCATTACCCTTTGAAATAATAATATATGTTCCGTTTATCAATATTAAGATAAAATATACTAATAATAGTGCAAAGCCTTCTATCACTGCCGTTAATAGTTTTGATGATATGATTTTATATCCACTGTTAGGTGTCATAAAGAGCATGTAACCTGTTTTCTTATTAAGGTCATCGCTGTATGTTCTTATAATGTCTGCCAAGTAAAAAACATATAATACAATAGGTGATAACACAAGAAACAACATACTTCCGCCAACCCCTCTTGTCAGTAAGAACAGATTTATTGCAAGTATTGTAATAAGTATCATTGAAATCAATCTATATTTCCTTATAAACTCATACTTTATTAAATTAAGCATTTCTGAATACCTCCTTATATATCCCTTCAACCGATAATTGCCTCTCTTGCCTTAATTCTTCGGCATCGCCAAAAACCTCTACTATACCTTCCTTTAAGAAAATTACGGCATCAAGTATTTTTTCAATTTCACTGACCAAATGTGTTGAAATTATAATTATTTTATTTTCACTTTGAGATTTTATAATTAAATCCATAATGGTATCCCTTGATAAAACATCAACACCGTTTAACGGTTCGTCAAGCAAGTATATTTGTACATTTCTTGATAATGCAATAACTGTCTTAAGCTTTCCTATTTGACCTGATGACAATTTAGATATTTTAGAGTCTAAATTTACGTCTATATCATTTAGAAGATTAAGAGCATAATCATACCTGAAATCTTCATACATTGTATTGTAGAATTTTAATATATCAATAGCCTTGAAATTATCATACATATAGTTTTCTGTAGGCATGTATGAAATATATGCCTTGGACTTGTAGGATAACATTTCGTCATTTATTAATACACTGCCGCTTGTTTGTTTATGAAGACCTGCCACAACTTTCATAAGAGTGGTTTTGCCGCTTCCGTTTGGCCCAAGTAAGCCGTAAATTTTACCTTGCTCAAAATCCAAGCTGACATTTTCCAGTGCTGTTTTATTGTAATATCTTTTTGTTAAATCAGTAATTTTTAACACACTCAATTTATTCATTCCCTTCCAAATAATTATTTTCTGTTTCTATAAATTTAATCATATCTTCCTTGGTGTATCCTAATTGCTTCATTCCATCAATAAATGCAGTGATTTGATTTTTAGCCATTGTGTATCTTAATTTTTCGATTATTTGGTCAGATTCTGTTATGAATGTTCCCAAACCTCTTTTTGTAAATACTATTTTCTCGTTCTCCAACTCCTTATATACCCTTGCAACAGTATTAAAATTAATTCCTAATTCATTTGAATATTCTCTTGATGATGGCATTTTTTCGCCGGGTTTAAGCTTTCCCGAAACAATATCTTGCTTGATTCTTTCTATTACCTGCATGTATATTGGTATATTATTGTTGAATTCCAATTTATCACCTTCTCCCGTGTATTAGTATCATAGTAGAATAGTACACTAATACATAAGCTTTGTCAATAGCAAAATGTAAAAAATCAAAAAAACAATCAATTATTTACTCAAGGCATTGCTGAAAATTATAACTTGACATAAAATTAATAAAGTTATATAAATGGAGAAAGAAATCGTATTATTACATAGAATAGGAGGAAATAATGCACAAAAAGTTATTTATTCCGGGACCTATTGAGGTGAGGGAAGATGTATTAAGCAAAATGTCAACACCAATGATCGGTCACAGAAGCAAGGATGCCTCTAATCTTCAAAGAGATATTACAAATAATCTTAAGAAACTATTTTATACGGAAAATGAAATATTATTGTCAACATCCTCAGGTACAGGATTGATGGAAGCTGCAGTACGATGCTGTACTAAAGAAAGAGCGGCAATATTCTCTATAGGCTCCTTTGGTGACAGGTGGCATGAAATGGCTGTTTCAAACGGTATTGAGGCTGATTTGTTCAAATCTGAGTCAGGCAGCATAACAAGACCTGAAATGGTTGATGAGGTATTGACAACAGGCAAGTATGATTTAGTTACAATTACGCATAATGAAACATCAACAGGTGTAATGAACCCTATTGATGAAATAAGCAAGGTTATAAAGAAATATCCTGATGTAATTTTTTGTGTTGATGCAGTCAGCTCTGCCGGAGGAGTAAAAATAGAAACAGATGTTCTTGGAATAGATATATGCATAACATCTTCACAAAAAGCTTTGGGACTGCCCCCGGGACTTTCCATGTGCACCATTTCAGAGAGGGCTGCGGAAAAGGCAAGGCTTGTTAAAAACAGAGGATATTACTTAGATTTGGTGCTCTTGTATGATACAATAAAAAAGAAAGATTATCAGTATCCGTCAACACCAAACTTATCATTAATGTTTGCATTAAATTATCAGCTGAAACTGATAATGAAGGAAGGGCTTGAAAACAGGTTTAAGAGACATTTGGCCATGGCTGAATACACAAGAAGCTGGGCAAAAAAGAATTTCGCATTATTTGCTGATGAAAAACATGCTTCTGTTACCCTTACCACAGTTGATAATATTCGACACATAAGTGTCAAAGAGCTGAATGAAGAATTGGGCAGAAGAGGTTTTGCCATTTCCAACGGTTATGGTCAATTAAAAGAAAAAACATTCAGAATTGCCCATATGGCAGATTTAACCTTAGATGATGTTAAAGAACTCCTTTTAAATATAGATGAAATTTTATCAATTGAATAAACTAATAATTTTGTCGGGGGATTTACATGTATGATTTAAACAGTATCAGCAGAAACTTAAATACTAATATAATCGGGCAGTCAATTATACAATACGACAATTTGAATTCAACATTTGCAAAAGCTAAAAATATATATTCATCATGTCCTGACGGAACTGTTATATTATCAGAAAACCAATCAGAATGCATCTTAAGATTTGGTAATGTATGGCTATGCTCACCGGAGAAAAATATATATTTAAGTATTATTTTAAAATCTGTAAATAATAGATATCTCCTTCCTTTAACAGAGGTGGTTGCCTGCTCTTCCCTATTGGAATCTATAGAAGAGCTATATGGATTGGATTGCAGAATAAAATGGCCTAATGATATTTTAATAAATAAAAACAAAATATCATCCGTAAAAAGCGACATTGCAGGTAAAGGCTCAGGAATAATATTATCGTTAAATATAAATGTTAATATGGAAGAAAAGATAGAAAACTTAAAATTTACATCCATAAGGTTAGAAAAAGGTGAAGATGTAGAAAGAGAAATTCTTATCGGTGCAATATTAAGCAAAATCGAAAACTATTATTATGAAATAATAAATTCGGGAAAAGCATTCAGTGCAGTAGATATATGTAATAAGAAGTTACTATATAATAACAAAGAAATAGGAGTAATGAAGAGAGGCAGAAAGACCGTAAGAAAAGTTCTTGCTAAAAATATTGACGGTGATGGAAGGCTTATCGTAATCAATAAAAAAGGTGAAAAGGAAATATTAAATCCGGGAGATACAATAATACAATATGAAGAAGCTTAAAATAGGAAACATTGAATTAGAATCCAATGTTGTGCTTGCTCCTATGGCAGGTGTGACAGATATTACATACAGGACTATATGCAAAGAAATGGGGGCAGGCCTGGTCCATACCGAAATGATAAGTGCAAAAGGATTGTATTATCAGGACAAAAAAACTGAAGAGCTGATGAGAATTAATGAAGATAACAGGCCTGTGTCAATGCAGATTTTTGGTAGCGACCCTTACATAATGTCTTATGTTGTTGAGAAATATATAAATAACAGAAGCGATGTAGATATTATTGATATAAACATGGGCTGTCCTGCTCCTAAGATAGTTAAAAACAAAGATGGCTGCTTTCTTATGAGAGAACCGGAATTAGCAGGTAAAATTATTAATAAAATAAAAGATGTAACGAAAAAACCCGTTACAGCTAAAATAAGGTCGGGCTGGAGCTCAGATTCCATCAATGCCGTAGAGTTTGCAAAGGTATTAGAATATAACGGTTTAGACATGTTAACTGTTCACGGCAGAACTAAAGAGCAGTATTATACCGGAAATGCTGATTATAAAATAATAAGAGATGTTAAAAAAAACATTAAAATCCCGGTCACAGGTAACGGGGATATATATAGCCCCCGGGATGCCGTTAAAATGATTGAAGAAACAAATTGTGATGCTGTAATGATAGGCAGAGGTATTTTAGGCAATCCATGGCTGATATTGAATACTTTTAAAATTTTAAACAATGATAATGAATTTTACCTGCCTTCACCGGCAGATAAAATAAACATGATTAAACGGCATGCAATAATGTTGATTAATGAATTGAACGAAAAAATAGCAATTTTGGAAATGCGGAAATTCGCTGCATGGTACATGAAGGGTATGAAAAATTCTTCGGAAGTGAGAAACAGCATAAATAAAATTACCCGTGCAGAGGAATTATTTATGATTTTAGATAATTATGCTAAAGTTTATGGTTTAAATGACGATTAACAGTTTAAATCAACAAAAATCTTGACAATAGTCAGTTACTTGTTTATAATGTTTAAATTAATCGAAAGATTTGTCATCATATTATCATAATATATTAAAATGATAATACAATAAAATATATGTTGAATAGCAAGCATAAAGCTACATTATTAAAAGGAGCAATAATATGAAAAGTAATGAAACTTTGATTACAGCTGAGGGTTTGGAAGAATTAAAAAGTGAATTGGAAGAGCTAAAATTAGTAAAAAGAAAAGAAATATCCGAAAAAATAAAGGCTGCTTTAGCTTTTGGGGATATAAGCGAAAATGCAGAATATGACGAGGCCAAAAACGAACAAGCAAATGTTGAAGCGAGAATTGCAAAGCTTGAGCTTATGGTCAAAAATGCTAAGATTATAAAAACTACAAAGAAAAATGGGGTTGTCAGCATAGGGTCAAAGGTTAGAATAAAGGATTTGGAATTTGATGAGGAAATGGAGTATACAATAGTCGGCTCTGCTGAAGCAGATCCATTCAAAGGGAAAATCTCTAATGTTTCACCTTTGGGAGAAGCGCTTTTAGGTAGAAAATTAGGAGAAATCATCGAAGTTGAATCTCCTGCAGGAGATATGATAAAATATGAAATATTAACAGTTTAAATATAACATAACAAATGATAAGGTGGTGTTGAAATTGGATGAACAACAAACAGGAGATTTAAGGCAAATAAGGATTGACAAATTAAATGATTTAGTCAAAGCAGGCAGGGACCCGTACAAAATTTCAAAATATGAGGTAACTTCCTATTCAAAACATATCAAGGATAATTTTGAAGAAATGGAAGGGAAATTTGTATCAATTGCCGGAAGAATAATGTCTAAGAGGGGACAAGGAAAAGTCGGATTCTACGACATACAGGATCATTTGGGCAGAATCCAGATGTTTGCTAAATTAGACAACATTGGTGAGGAAGAGTACAATTGGCTGAAAACCTACGACATAGGAGGTATTATAGGTGTTAAGGGTGAAGTTTTCAAAACAAAAACCGGAGAAGTTTCCGTAAAAGCCGAAGAAATCTTACTTTTATCCAAATCCTTGCAAACACTTCCTGAAAAATTCCATGGATTAAAGGATATTGATATTAGATACAGACAAAGATATGTGGACTTAATAGTTAATCCGGAAATAAAAGAAGTTTTCTTAATGCGTAATAAAATAATTAGAGGTATTAGAGAGTATTTAGACGGAGAAGGATATTTAGAGGTTGAAACTCCTATTTTAAGCCCAATAGCAGGTGGGGCCAATGCAAGACCATTTATAACCCATCACAATACATTGGATATCGATATGTATATGCGAATTGCAAATGAGCTGTTTTTAAAGAGACTTGTGGTTGGAGGCCTTGGGAACGGCGTTTACGAAATGGGGAAGATGTTTAGAAATGAAGGAATGGACGCAAACCACAACCCTGAGTATACAGCAATGGAAGTATATAAACCATATGCAGATTTCAACGATATGATGACCTTAACAGAAAACATAGTGGCATATGTTGCGAAGAAAGCAAGGGGAACAACCAAAATAGAGTACCAGGGCAAGTTGATAGATTTCACTCCCCCTTGGAAAAGAGTAAAAATGCAGGATATGGTTAAAGAATATGCAGGTGTCGATTTTGACTTGGTTAATACCGATGAAGAAGCAATTGCAATTGCAAAAGAAAGAGGAATAGAAATTACGCCTCTTATGACCAGAGGCCATGTAATAAGCGAATTATTTGAGAAATACTGTGAAGAACATCTTGAACAACCAACATTTGTTACTCATCATCCTGTAGAAATATCACCTTTAGCAAAGAGAAATGTTGAAGATCCGAGACTTACAGACAGATTTGAAGCATTTGCTAACACATGGGAAATTGCAAACGCATTTTCAGAATTAAATGACCCTATAGATCAAAGAGAAAGATTTGAAGCACAAGTAAGACAAAAGGAAGCCGGAGATGAAGAAGCACATATGATGGATACGGACTTTGTTAATGCAATTGAAGTAGGCCTTCCTCCGACAGGCGGCCTTGGTATTGGAGTTGACAGGGTTATTATGTTAATAACCAACCAGCCAACAATAAGGGATATAATATTATTCCCGACAATGAAACCAATAGATTAAAGAATTCCTGAATTCCGAAGAATTCTGTGGGCAGATCTTAAAATTCCAAAGAGTAGCAATGCTGCTCTTTTTTTGTTAATTTTTTTGAAAAATATAGTTGACAATAAATAAAATAAGTGCTAAACTGTAAAAGTTGTTCTCTGTTGAACATATGCAAAAAACAGGCAAATATAAAGTAAATTGTAAGAAAAAAACTGCTTGACAACATATTTTGCCTATGATAAACTAACAAAGCTGTCACAAAAGACAGAGGCGTAGAAAGATG
>JAAYPY010000231.1 GCA_012519555.1 Tissierellia bacterium
CCGGGCATGGCTTATAGATGCAATTATGACCATGATTGGACTATGCAGTATGTTTCTGACGGTTGTTTAAATTTGACAGGATATACTCCTGAAAACCTTATATATAACAAAGACAAAAGCTATAATGATTTAATTACACCGGAATATCGTCAGACTCTTTGGAAAGAGTGGAAGCGTATTATAGATGAGAAGTTACCTTTTAAATATGAATATGAAATTACGACAGCACAAGGAGAGCGCAAATGGGTTCTTGAGATGGGACAAGCCACTTATAATGAAGAAGGTGAAGTTGAAGCTCTTGAAGGAATCATACTTGACATTTCAGACAGAAAGGAAATTGAAAATAACCTTAAATTCATAAGTGAGCATGATACATGGACCGGTCTTTATAATCGCAGATATTTGGAAAATTTATTAGCCCGGGAAGCACAGACTGAGTCAACAGATAAAAGAGCTCTTATTGGTATTAATCTAAGTCCGATACAATCATTAAGTATGACATATGGCTTTCATTATGCTCAGGAAGTGGTTAAAAAAGTTGCATTATCACTTAATAAATATTGCAACGACAAATGTCAATTATATAATACATATGAAAATCGGTTTATTTTCTATATAAAAGATTATATTAATAAATCTGAATTAACAGTATTTTGCGAAAATATTATTAATACATTGGAATCAGTTCTGGTAATTGAAAGAACCGGCGGGGGTATCGGTGTTGTTGAAATAGATGAATATAATAAATACGATATTGAGCAATTGTTAAGAAACCTTTTGATTGCATCTGAGAAAGCAATAAACTTGTATGACACAAGATTTGGACTTTGTTTTTTTAATGTTGATATGGAAGCGCAAATAATGCGTGAAGAAAAGATAAAATTAGAGCTTGCTGAAATTGAAGCAGATGATAACTATGATGGCATATTTTTGCATTTTCAGCCGATTTTAGATCTTAAATCAAATAAAATAACAGAGTTTGAAGCTTTAGTCAGAATAAACAGCAATAAGTTAGGTATATTAATGCCTGCAGAGTTCATTCCAATAGCTGAAGAAACAAAGCTTATTATCCCATTGGGTAAAAAAACTTTTATACAAGCATTTAAATTCCTAAACAAATTGAAAGAAAACGGTTATGATACAATCAGCGTATCGATTAATATTTCTGTACTGCAGTTGATAAGAGATGATTTTATAAAAGACCTTTTTCAGTTGATGGAAGAAATGCAGGTTAATCCTGCCAATATTATCCTTGAAATTACAGAGTCCATGTTCGCTTCAGACTATTATGAAATAAACTGGATTCTAGGCATACTTAAAGATTCAGGGATAAAAATTGCAATCGATGACTTTGGTACAGGGTATTCTTCATTATCAAGGGAGCGTGAGCTAAATGTCAATATCATAAAAATCGATAAATACTTCAGTGATAAATTATTAATTTTTAAAGACAAGGAGCCTATAACCGGCGATATAATTTCAATGGCGCACAAGATGGGTCATAGCGTAGTAGCAGAAGGAGTAGAGCATGAAGAGCAAAGACAGTATTTTGAAAACAAGGGATGCGATAAATTGCAGGGTTTTTTAATAAGTGAACCTCTTGATAAGGAGGCAGCAATTGAATTCTTAAAAAACAATGAGGACATTAATCGTTCTAAAAGCATGTGAAGAATTAGGTAAATAAATTGGGAACATTCCTTGAAAGAGCTTTCAAGGTGTGTCCCCATACCTTTGAATCTTTTAAATATTATTCTTGAATATTTAATTTGATTCTTAATTTTTCAAGCATATCTTTAGTCATGGCATCCAAGTCATATTTAGGATTCCAGCCCCATTCTTCTCTGGCAGCGGAATCATCCAATGAATTCGGCCATGATTCGGCTATTTCCTGCCTTATTGGGTCAACATCATAGTCAAGTTTAAATTCAGGTATAAATTTTTTTATGGATGAAGCTAACATTTCAGGTTCAAAACTCATGGCAGAAACATTAAAAGCATTACGATGTTTAAGTCTGTCCGGATTTGCTTCTATTAAATCAATTATCGCTCTCAAGGCATCCGGCATATACATCATATCCATGTAGGTTCCTTTTTGGATAAAGCTAGTGTATTTTTTATTTTTTAATGCTTCATAGTAGATATGAACCGCATAATCCGTTGTTCCTCCTCCGGGCAGGGTAGCATATGATATTAGCCCCGGGAAGCGGACGCCTCTTGTGTCGACACCAAACTTTTTGTAGTAATAGTCACATAATAATTCACCGGCAACCTTTGTTACTCCATACATGGTAGTCGGCCTTTGAATTGTATCCTGGGGAGTCTTGTCCTTTGGTGTTCCCGGGCCAAAGGCAGCAATGGAAGATGGTGTGTAGACCATGCAATTTTTTTCTTTGGCAACTTCTAAGACGTTATATAAGCCATTCATATTTATATGCCAACATTGTTGAGGGTCACTTTCTCCTACGGCAGATAATACAGCAGCAAGATTTACAATTGTATTTATTTTGTATTTGCCCACTACTGATGCCAAGGTTGCCGAATCATTGATGTTTATGATTTCAAATGGACCGGATTCAATAAGTTTTTCATGACCTTCCTTTATTCTTCTGCTGCTGGCCACTACATTTTCCGAACCGTAAATTCTGCGCATTTCTTCGGTTAACTCAGAGCCTATTTGCCCCAATGCTCCGGTAATTAATATTTTTCTCAAGATTCTTACCTCCCATATTTGACAATGTGTTATTTTGAATTAAATCCAACGCATATAACATGTTTGCGGACTGCAACCATATAATGGTGTTATGTATATATAATAACATACAATTTACTAAATACAAATATATTTTTCAAATTCTTGCTTTAGCTTATACTATTATATATAATACTATTTACATAAAATGAATAAAATGTAGATTCATTTGTGATATAGGAGAAAAATCATATGAAAAGCTTCAAGGATGTTTGTAAAAGCTTAGCATGCAAATTAAATTTACCTCATATGCCGGAGGACCTTTTAAATGATATAAAAGGACCTGTATTGCTTCATATCAGCGATACCCCTTCGGAAATTTACCCTTATATTTTTAAAATAATCGATATATTAAAACCCCAATATATTTTTCATACAGGTGATTTGGCTGATAATGTTAAGTTAGAGATTAATAAAGACAGAATAAAGGGCTATTGCAGCTTAGTCAAAGGACTTGTGGAAGGATTAGAAAAAAGCGACGCAAAAGTGTATTATTTCATGGGCAACCATGACGATTACGAGGCTGTGAGCAAGTTGAGCAAAAAAGGCACAATATTAGAAGAAGGACTTATAACTATAGGCGAGCTAAACTTTAGGGCAGGGCATTATTATAAGGAATACCCCTATAAAGCGGATTTTAATCTTTTCGGTCACAGTTTTGAGCCCTGTCATTACAAAAAGGGTGGTACAATCGGCTTAAA
>JAAYPY010000232.1 GCA_012519555.1 Tissierellia bacterium
ATTAAATACGACGTTAAAAACTATCTCTTATATGTAGGAGACAAGGAATATAAAATACCGCTTAAGGAAGCAATGCTTATGGAAATGTTCATAAGAAAGCCTCGTCAGGTTTTTACCAGAGAGCAGATTATAGATAGAATATGGGGACTTGAAGCAGATATACTTGAAAGCAATATTGAAATATATGTTCATCATTTAAGAAAGAGACTTGAAGATACCAATGTAAAAATCGAAACTGTAAGAGGCGTGGGCTACATGCTTAAGGAGAAATAATGTTTAGGAAACTTCATTTGAAATTAACCGCATACATGGGAATTATATTAATTCTTTTTATGTTTTTTGTTGCTGCGGGAATATATCAGTTTACTAAAATAATATTTGAAGACGGTAATAAAGAGCTTATGAGAGAAGAAGCATTGAGAGTTTACAATTATAAAAATACCAAATATGCGGAATACTTCTTTAACGGAACTTTATTCAGAAAATATATACAAAGAAATCCTTTGGATACAAAGAGGCTTGATGCCTGTTATATAGTTTACGATTCGAATTTAAGACCTGTTATTTCTGATGAGGGTGAAATAAAAGTGGGGGATGAGATAAAATCGCTTGCTCAGAAATCTCTTGAAGAAAGACAAGATTTATATACAACAAAAAAAATAGGCCGCTTTAGCTACAGAATTTATACAAAATACTTCAATGATTTTACCGGACAAAGCGTAGTTCAGGTTTATCAAAATACAGTTAATGAAGAAATACTTTGGTCATTCTTAAGAAATGTTCTGATAGCAATAGGATTTGTAGGCACCTTAATTCTGTTGGTATTAAGCTATATACTCACAGGTAAAGCACTAACACCTATCAGGGAAACATGGATAAAGCAAAAAGAGTTTGTGGCAGATGCATCTCATGAGCTAAGAACTCCTCTTACTGTAATACAAACAAACTTGGATGTTGTTTTAAGCGATGAAGACGGAACTGTTGAAGAAAATGAAATATGGCTTGACAATGCTTATTCGGAGACAAGAGTTATGGCTAAACTTATCGACCAGCTTTTAATGCTTGCCAAGGCTGATAACAATGAAGGACAGTTAAGCATTTCTGAATTTTCTTTTTCAGAAGTGGTGGAAAATGTGTGTCAATCCATGGAAGTGGTTGCTGCAAGCAAAAATATCGAGCTCATAATGAATATTGAAGATAATATTATAATAAAAGCAGATTATGACAAGATGCGAAGATTAGCCGTAATTCTAATTGACAATGCCGTTAAGTATACAGAAAAAGGAAGGGTAACGGTAAGCTTAAAAACCGATAAAAACAAAAGACTCTTGATTGTTGAAGATACCGGAATCGGAATCCACGAAAAAGATTTGGGAAGAATATTTGACAGGTTCTACAGGGCAGATAAGGCAAGGCACAGAGAAGGTGGCACGGGGCTTGGACTCAGCATTGCCAAATGGATTGCAGATAAGCACAAATATTCATTAACGGTAGAAAGCACCATCAATGAAGGCAGCAAGTTCACTCTTAGGATATAGATAATGCCCTAACCCTTAAAGAAATTTCTCTTTTATTACGTTCCAGTAGTTAAAGGTTCCTGTTGACAGGCGGTTAACTACTTTTTTAGATGTGCGGAAAAGTACATGCTCCATTTCATCGTATTCAAAAAGTTCCCCATCTGCCAAAATAGCTAAACAATAATCCTCTCTTCTTTCCGGATATATTGCAACTTCAAATTCAGGAGGAACTATAATACTGCATTCCAAACATCTGTAGGCATTTGATAGAATAGGCGATAAGGGTGTTATTTGAAGCGTTTTTAATGACGGATATACCAAGCTTCCTCCTGCTGACTTGCTGTATGCGGAGCTTCCCAGGGGTGAAGAAATGATTAATCCGTCACCGCTTATTTTTTCTAAGTGGTTTGAAGCAATAAATACATTCAAATGTATAGTTTTCATATCTTTTCTTTTTAGTATTATATCATTTACCGCATAAATAGTATCAGACAAGTTAGCGGTAACTATTTCACATTCTATTAAATTTACCGGATTTATGGTATAGTTTCCTGCACGGTAATTAATTATAAAGTTTTCGAGATTTTCCGGTGTGATTTCCGGATAAAACCCCAGGGTTCCGGTATTCACTCCTATGAATGGTATTTGAGAAAAATTACTGTCTCTTACAGCTCTTAAAAAAGCACCATCCCCTCCCACGGTAATAATTAATTGTGCATCTTCATTGAAACCTTCGTAATAATTATAGCCGTTTTCAGTTAAAACCCTAATAAGCTTTCTTTTAATATCAGCTGTATAGCTGTCATCGTTTGCAGCAATATTTATTACTTTTTCCTTCATTATTCTCCCCTTTACTTTACCAACATTTTATATTATTATAAGAACCAAGATAAATAAACCCTAAGGGTGCAAACCTTGTGACTGTTGGGAATGACACATAGAGCGTCATTCCCAACAGTGAAGAAACTCATC
>JAAYPY010000233.1 GCA_012519555.1 Tissierellia bacterium
CCCGGTTTGGGTGAAGGGGTGATGTATAAATACATAATTACCACCTCCGACGGTTCAACCCTCTACAAGGCAGATCCCTTTGCTTTTTCTTCCCAAACCAGGACGGAAACAGCTTCAATTGTTTACGATATAAATAAATACGCATGGAATGATGCCCCTTGGCTCGAATATAAAAAAATAATCAACTTATATGAAAGACCCGTAAATATTTATGAAGTTAATTTATCCTCCTGGAAACGTAAAGAAAATGGAGACTTTTTAACATACAAAGAAATAGCGCCCCTCTTGATTGAGCATGTTAAAGAGCACTTTTTCACTCATATAGAGCTTATGCCTATTATGGAACATCCTTTTGACGGTTCCTGGGGCTATCAGGTTACGGGCTACTATTCACCCTCTAAGCGTTTTGGTGAACCTGACGAGTTGAAATATTTAATCGACCAATGTCATCAAAATGGAATCGGGGTTATTATTGATTGGGTGCCTGCTCATTTTCCCAAGGATGAACACGGCTTATATAAATTTGACGGCAGCTTCCTTTATGAATACGAGGATAATCAGAAAAGAGAAATAAAAAGTTGGGGAACTCATAGGTTTGATTTCGGGAAAACAGAAGTTCAATCATTCTTAATATCAAATGCCCTATTTTGGCTGGATGTTTATCATGCTGACGGCTTGAGGGTAGATGCGGTAAGCTCCATGCTCTACTTGGATTATGATAAAAATGAGGGTGAATGGACTCCAAATGCGTATGGAGGGAATGAAAATTTAGAAGCTATTGCTTTTTTGAAAAAACTTAATGAAGCAGTATTTAAAAACTATCCCAATACCATGATGATAGCTGAAGAATCCACAGCCTGGCCCATGGTGACAAAACCCGCCTATTTGGGAGGATTAGGTTTTAATTTTAAGTGGAACATGGGCTGGATGAACGATATGATTGAATATATGGAAACTGACTCCTTTTTTAGAAAATACTTGCATAAAAATATAACCTTTTCACTCCACTATGCTTTCAGTGAAAACTATATACTTCCCTTGTCTCATGATGAGGTTGTCCATGGCAAGAAATCCATACTCAACAAAATGCCGGGACCTTATGATGAAAAATTTGCAAATGCAAGAGTTCTTTTAGGCTACATGGTGGCTCATCCGGGAAAAAAGCTGAACTTTATGGGATATGAGGTCGGGCAGTTTACGGAATGGGATTACAAGAAGGAAGTTGAATGGTTTATGACTGACTTTGAATACCATGAAAAATTAAATACATATATTAAAGAATTGAATGAATTTTATCTAAAATCACCTGAACTTTGGGAAGTGGATTATTCCTGGAAGGGGTTTAAATGGATTTCCAATGATGATTTTGAGCAAAACATTATAGCTTTTAAGCGAATAGACAAGAAGGGCAATGAATTGATTGCAGTTGTGAACTTTTCTCCCGTGGAAAGAAACAATTACTTGATAGGTGCGGACAAGGGTATTTACACAGAAGTTTTCAATTCAAACATGGTAGAATTTGGAGGGACAGGCACCGGCAACAGAGATAGATTAATATCATCCCAAGGCTCTGTACACGGATATACATCTTTTATTTCATTGACCCTGCCGCCCCTTTCAATAATTTTTTTAAAAAAAGAAAAAGAAAATAATATGAACAAAAAGGGAGGTCGAATCTATGAAATTGGCTAAAAAAGAATGTGTTGCCATGCTCCTTGCAGGAGGGCAGGGAAGCAGATTGGGCACATTAACCGCTAAAATTGCAAAACCTTCTGTACCCTTTGGAGGTAAATACAGAATAATTGATTTTGCCTTATCCAATTGTACCAATTCAGGCATTGATACAATTGGTGTTTTGACACAATATCAACCCTTAATATTAAATTCATATATCGGCGACGGTAAATCATGGGATTTGGACAGGATGCACGGAGGAATTCAAATACTGCCTCCATATCAAAGAGTAACTGACTCAGAGTGGTACTTGGGAACAGCAAATTCAATTTACCAAAATATGGATTTCATAGAACAGTACCAGCCTGAATATGTGCTTATTTTATCCGGAGACCATATTTATAAGATGGATTATTCCTTAATGATTGACTATCATAAGAAAATGGATGCCGATTGCACCATATCAGTAATAGATGTCCCCATTAAAGAAGCTTCCCGTTTCGGAATTCTAAGCTCAGATGAAAGCGGAAGAATAACTGATTTTGAAGAAAAACCAAAAAGACCGAAAAGCACTCAGGCATCAATGGGTATATATGTATTTAAATGGAGTAAGCTCAAAGAGTATCTTGAAATCGACGACAAGAACCACGATTCATCCAACGACTTCGGTAAGGACCTTATCCCCTTAATGCTCAGGTCAGGCGAAAATTTATATGCATATAAATTTGAAGGCTATTGGAAGGATGTAGGCACCATTGATTCCCTATGGCAGGCTAATATGGATCTCTTAGGAGAGAAGGGCTTTGAATTATCTGATGAAAATTGGATAATCTATTCAAGGCACGCAGAAAAACCCCCTCATTATACCGGCAAGGACGCAGTGATAAAAAATTCAATAGTCTCCGAAGGAGCAATAATTCTTGGAACTGTTGAGAATTCAGTAATATTTTCAGGAGTTACCATAGGAGAAAATGCTCTAATAAAAGACTCCGTAATAATGGCAGATGTCGAAATAAATAAAGATTGTGTAATTAATTATTCAATTATAGACGAAATGGTAAAAATAGGACCGGGCTTAAAAATTGGAAAACCCAAGGGAGAGGAGTCTGAAATTACCGTAATACCGCGCGAAAGCGTTATAAATAATATGGGAGGGGTTATATGAACGCTTTAGGAATTATATTCTCGGATATTCAGGATTGGAACATGACGGAATTAGCTGCTCATCGTTCTGTTGCAGCAATACCCTTTGGAGGCAGATACAGGCTTATTGATTTTCCCCTTTCAAACATGGTTAATTCAGGCATCAATAAAATATACTTAATAACAAGCAGTAAGTACCGTTCATTAATGGAGCATGTTGGTTCAGGTAAAGACTGGGACTTGTCGCGAAAAAAGGGGGGCATACTAACTATTCCTCCCTATTCCTCAGGAGAAAACCACGGACTTTATCAAGGAAGATTGGATGCTTTAAAAAGAGTTTTGGATTATATAACTTCTTCAAAAGAAGATTATGTTATATTATCTGACTCTGATATGATTTATGATATTAACTACCAAGATGTAATAAGATACCATGAAGAAAAAAGCTCTGACATTACTGCAGTTTACACTAAAGTAAACATAAATAAGTCAAATTCCATTCATAAAATATTATATGAATTTGACCAAGATGGCAGAGCTGATGATGTTTTAATTTATCCCATTACAAACGGAACTTACAATGTGGGCTTAAATACATGGGTTATGAACAAGGATTTTTTGGAATCCCTTCTTTATGATGCCATTGCAAGAAATTATAAGGACTTCAGCCTTAATGTATTATCTGCAAGGGTTCATTCCTTAAGAATTTACGGTTATGAATATACGGGATTTTATGCCCATATTGACTCTCTTCAAAGCTATTATGAAAATAGTATGAAACTATTAAACATAGATAATCTGCAAAGTATCTTTTATGCAAAAACCGGGCCCATATATACGAAAACAAAGGATTCGGCTCCCACTAAATATTGCAAGGATGCTCTTGTTAAAAATTCATTGATTGCCAACGGCTGCATCATTGAAGGAACTGTTGAAAACTCAATACTGTTTAGAAATGTCAGGATTGGTAAGAATGCTCTTGTCAAAAATTCAATTATCATGCAGCACGGCACAATAAGTGACAATGCAAAGTTAGACTCCATAATTACCGACACCTACACTTTTGTCAGCAAGGATAGGGTTTTGTTGGGATATTCAAACTGTCCCTTCTTTATAAAGAAAAACTCAGTTGTATAGGGGTGATTTTATGAGTAAATTAAAAGTATTATATGTTACATCCGAAGCTGCTCCATTTATTGCAACAGGAGGACTTGGAGAAGTTGCAGGGTCCTTGCCTAAGGCATTGGCCGAAAAATATGAGGACAAAATAGATATAAGAATTATTCTTCCCTTATACCAAGGAATTGTGGACAGAAGTGGGTTTGAATTTTTAGGCAAAACATCTGTCCCTCTTGCCTGGAGACAGCAGTATTGCGGTGTTTATAAAAAGGTAGAGAACAAGGTTACATATTATTTTATAGACAATGAATACTATTTTAAAAGAAGTGAGTGCTACGGTCATTTTGATGATGGGGAAAGATTTGCCTTTTTTTCTAAAGCTGTATTGTTTGTACTGCCCATGATTGAGTTTATGCCTGATCTTATTCATGCAAATGACTGGCAAACGGCCTTGGTTCCCATTTACCTGTCTGCCAAGTATTCAAGTTATGAAGGCTACAGAAACATAAAGTCTATTATAACCATTCACAACATTGAATACCAAGGGGTGTTTGATTTGAACATTTCAGAAGACGTGTTTGATTTGCATGGGAAAGAAAAGGGGATAATTGAATTTAAGGGTGCAATAAACCTTTTGAAGGGTGCTCTGGAAACTGCTCATATTATAAGCACCGTCAGCGAAAGCTATTCAAGAGAAATTTATGATGATTATTATGCTAAAGGTTTGGCTGAAATTATTCAAAAGAATTCATCCAAGATAAGAGGAATACTGAACGGAATTGATACCGAGAAATTCAATCCTGAAAATGACCTTGAAATTTTTGAAAACTACAATTCAAAAAATATTGAAAAAAAATATTTAAACAAGGAAAATTTACAGTCCCTGTCAGGCCTTCCACAGGGCAAAGATGTGCCTGTTATAGGAATAATATCAAGATTGGTTAAACATAAAGGATTTGATCTGATAATAAACTCCATCGAAGGAATATTAAAGGAAAAGGTCCAATTTATCATTCTTGGCAAGGGAGACAGGGGATATGAGCGGTACTTTGAGTATTTGCAGGAAAGCTACAGGGATAAAATCTACGTAAGAATAGGTTTTGATTCGGATTTTGCAAAAAAAATCTATGCAGGGGCAGATTTGTTTCTCATGCCGTCCATCAGCGAGCCCTGCGGCATAGCACAAATGATTTCCTCAAGGTACGGGACGGTTCCCATTGTCAGGGAGACAGGGGGCCTCAAGG
>JAAYPY010000048.1 GCA_012519555.1 Tissierellia bacterium
TAAATTCAAAAACTTCTTTCCTGCAAAGCTCGTACCCGATTTAAAGTCCTTGTCTACGGATGGAATCATGTTTACCACAGCCATGCCTATCAGGAGGCCCAGCATGGGGGCACCTATTATTCTTTGAGTTCCACCTATATATGTTGCAACAAGAGCTATCATAATGCAGACAATTATAGCAAATAGTTTCTTCTTATTCATGAAATTTTCTCCTTTTCTTAAACGCCAATACCTTTATATTTAGTCTTTAAACCTTCATTTGTTAATTTATATTTTAACGAGGTATGTAAAAATTATCTCCGGAAGAAGTATATTCTTCCGGAATATTATTTTAATTTAGCAGGTAGCTCCGCCTGTCATATGAAGTTCAGCTTCTAATATTTCTTGTTTTCTTTCAAATATTTCATCAGATAACAGTTGAGCTTCAATATTTTCAAACCCGATTCTGTTAACTGTTTGAGCGACTCTTTCACCTGTTTGTCCTTGCTCTCTATAAAGGAGTATCATTTTTTCAATAACTTCAAATACTTCTTCCTTAGTTTTATATATTTTGTTTATAGCTACTCCCGGGTTCACTCTTTTACCCCACATTCCGCCGATGAAAACTTTATATCCTTGTTCCCCATCAGGAATGGCGTCGAAATTACAAGTACCTATACACTTTCCACAGTTGTTGCAGTCGTCGCTTATTACTAATACACCATCAACAACTTTTGCAGCACCAATTGGGCATGCTTCTTCTACAGAGCATTTCTTACATCCCATACAAAGATCTTCATCATAGTTAGGTACCATCTGCCCGATTACACCAAGGTCGTTTAATGAAGGCTTCATACAGTTATTTGGGCATCCGCCAACACCTATTTTGAATTTATGTGGTAATCTTACCGGTGCATAACCCTCAAAAAATATTTTGTGTATATCTTCTGATACATTAAAAGTATCAATTAAACCATGATGACAAACCGTACCCTTGCAAGCTACTACCGGACGAACCTTAGAGCCTGTACCTCCCGTTACCAAACCTTCTTTACCGATAAAATCCTGGAATTCAGTAATTTTCTCAAAAGGCACGCCGGGTATTTCAATAGTCAATCTGCTGGTAAATGTTACATCTCCGTTTCCAAATTTCTCTGCAGCTTCTCCTATTATTTTTTGTTGAGCTGCCGTAATCTTTCCGTTAACAGTAATAATACGAGCAGAAAAATTGTCTGTACCCTTATTTCTTAAAAAACCAAGTGCTTTTACAGCTTTCTCCTCTGCAGGTGTAACCTTTAAATTTGCCATAATTTTATTCTCCTTTTTCTTGATAATCTTTATATTATTTATTTTAATTCATTAAACATAGTACCGGCTTCAAGTACTAGGGTGTTTGTATATCCGAAATCTCTTAATCTCTGCTGCAGCATATAAGATCTCTTGCCTTTATCACATACTAATAGTAATTTTTCATCTTTATCAAACTCAGGCAATTCTTCATGTGCCTTTGAAATATCTACATAAGGAGCGCCATTAATTTTTGGAACTATTGATGAATCTATAATCTTATATCCATCAGCCTTGCCCTCTTTATATTCTCTCGGTGTAAGAGAAACCATATTTCCCTTTATTTTATTTAATAACACGTTTACTGTAGCCGCGAATGGATGTATAGCTGTTGAGAAAGGCGGGGCATAAGCATAGTCAAGATTCTGGATGTCCTCTAATTTAGCATCTAATCCGATTGCCATAACAGCCATATCTACTATCTTGTCAATATTACCTTCTCCTGCAACTTGTACACCTAAGAGTTTCTTTGTAGCTTTATCAGCAATCATCTTTATAATAAAAACTGAAGCTCCGGGATAATATTTTGCTTTGTCTTCCATTATAGTAGTAACTGTTTCTACGTCATAACCTTCTGCTTTAGCACCGTCTTCCGTCAAACCCGTTTTGCCGGCATTAACCCCGGGTAGTTTAACAACTGCTGTTCCAAGGGCACCTCCGTAAGTAAAATTGCCTCCGTTTATGTTTTGAGCTAAAATTCTTCCTTCAATGTTTGCAGTTGATCCCATGGGAGCATAAGCACCTTTACCGGTAATAATGTTTGTAACAAAAGCACAATCACCTACTGCATAAATGTCTTTGATATTTGTTTCAAGTTTTTCATTTACCTTGATTGCTCTGTTTGGTGCTAATTCAATACCGCTGCCATCTAATAAAGCTGTATTCGGCCTGATACCTATCGATAAGACTACTGCATCTGCCTTCATGGTACGATTGCTTGTTTTGACTTTTTCAACCTTCCCATCTCCCAATATGGCTTCTAAACCGGTTTCGGTAAATGTAATTATGCGGTGGTCAGCCAAATGGTTGTCTACATAACTTGCAATTTCCGGTTCAAAGCCCGGAAGAATCTGCCCGGCCATATCAATTACAGAGGTATTAACACCTTGAGCTCTCAAATTTTCAGCAACCTCTAATCCAATAAATCCGCCTCCAACTACTACAGCCCTCTTTATTTTGCCTTCATCAACGGCTTCACGTAATTTAATAGCATCTTCAGGAGTTCTCATGAAGTATACTCCATCAAGATCAATGCCCTCAATAGGAGGTTTAATGGGATCAGCACCGGTTGCAATTATTAGCTTGTCATAGGAGTACACCGCGCTTTCATTTGTTGCTAAGTTTAAGGCTTCAACCGTCTTTGCTTCAGGATTAACCTTAGTTACTTCTATTTCCGTTAAAACTTCCACACCTGTCAAGTCAGAAAACCGCTTTGGTGTATTTTGGATTAAGTCTTCTTGTTTTTCAATTACATTTCCTACATAATAGGGCAGCCCGCACCCGGCATAAGATATATCTTTACCTTTAGTCAGTATCTTGACATTGTGGCTATAATTATCACGCTTTAATTTCGCTGCTACCTTAGTACCGGCAGCTACGCCTCCAATGATAATAATATTCATAAATGCACCTTCCTTTGTATATTAATTAACAATGCTTTATGTATAATATAACACTTGCTTTATAATTAGTAAAATGATAAAATCTTATCATAATCATAGGTAAAGCCTATGATGTTGTTAAAAGGAGAGTAAACTCATGACAATCAGACATTTAAAAATTTTTATCGAAGTGGCACAATGCGGCAATATGACTGCAGCAGCTTCAAAGCTTTTTATTTCACAACCTACGGCAAGTCAGGCTATTAAAGAATTAGAAGAACATTACGGCATATTATTATTTGAACGGCTGAGCAAAAGGCTCTATATCACTGAAGCAGGCAAAAAACTATTGTTTTATGCAAAAGAAGTAGTAAAAGAATTCGACAGCTTAGAGAGTAAGATGAGTAATGAGAACAAGATAGAGAAAATAAGAGTTGGGGCTACCATATCAGTTGGAGATTGTATTTTAAGCGATTTAATACACAGATGCATAGAAGAAAATCCAAAAGTAGAAATATATTCTTTTGTAGGAAATACCGAAACCATAGAGGAAAAATTATTAAGCAATGAATTGGATATTGCAATTGTGGAAGGTAAGGTTAAAAGTCAAGACTTAATTGTTAAGCCTGAATTAAATGATTATTTAGTCTTAATATGCAGTACTAAGCATCCCTTTGCTCAGAAAGAGATTATTAAAACAGATGAGCTAGGTGATGAAAATTTTGCAATGAGAGAGAAAGGAAGCGGAACCAGGGAGTTATTTGAAGAATACATGCTTAACAAGGGAATACCTATAAAGGTTGTTTTTGAAGGAAATACCCCCCAATCCATCAAGCAGGAAGTTATACATAACAATTGCCTGTCAGTTATATCGATTTGTTTGGTAGAAAACGAAATAAAAGATTCTCTTATCCATGTTATTGAAAATGAAGAAAATACTTGGAACAGACATTTCAGCATAGTTTACCATAAAGATAAATTATTGACTGATGCAATTAAATCCCTTATTAATATTGTAAAAGATTATAAGTATATACCCTCTAAAACCATAGTTAATCCAGGTATTTTAAGAAAGTAATTCTTGATAGGTTTTACCTATAACCATGATAATATATTATTATTTTTAATTAAACTACTTAGATGTTATCATAAAGATAAAGTATGTGTATTAATTAACAATAATAATATTTTTTATTTTATAGAAAAGATGGTGGTAGCATGATAAGTAAAAAGAAAAATTTGTTCCTTGTATTAACACTGATATTGATGCTGGTTACAGCAGCTTGCAGCAAGGAAACAAACAATGAAGAAGCAATAAATATAGAAGAAGGTACTGAAGAAAATTATTACACATTTTCAGATGCCTTAGGTGCAGAGGTTGTTTTAGAAAACAAACCTGAAAGAGTAGTATCCTTAGTAGGGTCCTATTCGGAAACCTGGGTTCTGGCAGGTGGAAATGTAGTTGGTGTCACTGATGATGTTCAGAAGGAAGGTCGCATGGAAATAACAGATGACATGCAAATTGTAGGTACCGTAAAGGAACCTAATTTAGAAGGAATACTATCCCTAAACCCTGATTTTGTAATACTGACTCCTGATGTTGACAATCAATTGAAAATTGCAGAAACCTTTAAACAATTAAATATAAATCACGCTTTTTTTAAAGTGGAAGAGTTTGAAGATTATTTAAACATGTTAAATATATGTACTGATATTACAGGCAGGAAAGAGTTATATGAAGAAAAGGGCCTAAAAATCAAAAAAGATATTGATGATATATTGACTGAGGCAGAAGGTGCAAAAAAAGAAGAGCTTAAAGTTTTATTTGTCCGTGCCTTTTCAAGCGGGGCAAAGGCTAAGAAGGATGATAATATGACTTGTACCATGCTGAATAATTTAGGAACCGTCAACATTGCAGCTCAGCACCCGTCACTCTTGGAGGATTTAAGCATCGAAGAGATTATTGAAGAAGACCCTGATTTCATATTTGTAACTACCATGGGTGATGAACAAAAAGCAATAGACGCCCTAAAAAACGGCATAGAAACAAATCCGGCTTGGAAGACCTTGTCTGCCGTAGAAAATGACAGATATATCATATTACCTAAAGAATTATTCCACTATAAACCAAATGCAAAATGGGGTGAAAGCTATAGATACCTTGCAGAAATTATCTATCCGGAAATCTTTAATTAACAATAAAAAAGCTTATAACTTTTTTGTTATAAGCTTTCTGTTAACACTATTATTAGTACTCATTTTCATCAGCATATGCGTGGGTTCTTCAAATATCGAAATATCCGACATAATTAAAGCCATATCAAATAGATGCATCTCAACATCGGAATATAAGATTATTAACTATGTACGAATACCAAGGACCCTGTCAGCTATAATTGCGGGAAGCGGATTGGCCATATCCGGACTGATTTTGCAATCTGTATTGAACAATGCCTTGGCAAGCCCCACCATAATAGGGGTAAATTCAGGAGCCGGCCTCTTTACTGCATTGGCAACAGCTTTTTTACCTGCTAATTTCAGCATAATGCCCCTAGCTGCCTTTTTAGGTGCATTTTTAGCCACCTTAGCAGTATACTACCTGGCAAAAAAAACAGGGGCATCCCGAATGACAATCATATTAGCAGGTGTTGCAGTGTCCAGCCTTATAGGAGCAATGACCGATACAGTTTTAATTCTTTTTCCTGATACTGTTATAAGCAGGACTTCATTTATAATCGGAGGACTGACAGGAGTTACTATGAACAGGCTCTTTATGCCGGGAATCATAATATTTGGCTCCCTTATTGTAACATTTATATTCGGTTACGATTTAAATGTTTTATCTTTAGGAGATCAAACAAGCAAATCTCTGGGACTAAATGTAGATAAAACCCGGTTTTTATTTATAATACTATCTTCACTGTTATCGGGCAGTGTAATAAGTTTTGCAGGACTGTTAGGATTCATAGGCCTTATAGTTCCTCATATATCAAGACTTATAGTCGGCTATGACAACAGAATATTAATTCCGACAAGTGTTTTAATAGGAAGCTCCTTTGCCTTATTTTGTGACATATTGGCTCGTACCTTATTTGCCCCCTATGAGGTACCAGTTGGCATTATAATGTCATTTTTGGGAAGCCCGTTTTTTATATATTTATTGCTTAACAAGAAAAGGAGGCTTATGTATGATTAAATTGAATAATGTAACTTCAGGCTACATGGGTGTCAAAATAATTAAAAACATAAGCCTAACCTTTGAAAAAGGTAAAATTATAAGCATTATCGGCAAAAATGGATGCGGGAAAACTACCCTTCTAAAAACAGCATCAAAAATTATTGAGCCCTATTCAGGAGATATTTTATTAAAGGGAAAAAATATATTTGATATGACAAGCAAAGAAACCGCCAAGGTTATTTCATACCTGCCTCAAAATAGAGATATACCTAATATAAGAGTATATGATTTAGTTATGCACGGCAGATTTCCTTATTTAGGATTCCCAAGAATACCTGCATATGAGGATAAAAATAAAGTTCAAGAAGCCCTTTATATGTTGGGAATTGAAAAATATAAAAACAAAAACATAAGAGAGCTGTCGGGCGGACAAAGGCAGAAAGTATATATAGCAATGGTATTGGCACAAGATTCTGATATAGTTTTCTTGGACGAACCAACCACATACTTAGATATAAATCATCAGTTAGAAATATTGGAAATTGTAAAAGATTTAAAGAAAATGGGCAAAACGGTAGTTATGGTAATACATGACTTAAACAGCGCTCTAACCTTTTCCGATATGGTTTGTTTAATCGACAAGGGAGAAATAATAGTTTATGATAAACCTCAAGAGGTTTATGAAAGTGGAGAAATAGAAAAAATATTTAATATAAACTGTCATGAGGTATGTGCCTCTGACAAATATGAGAAACAATATATATTCTCGTATGCGAGCAACTTATAAATGCAGTGAAAATAACTTTATGTATTCTATCTTTTCCTTGAAAGGCAGAAATAATTTTTCAAAACAGTTATTCGACAAATCGAAATGTCGAATAACTGTTTTTTATTTATGATGCTTTTTCATTATATCGCCGCAATCAGCAAATGCCTTCAGAGCCGGGATTAGATTTTCTCCGTTATCAGTCAAGGAGTATTCTACCCGAGGGGGTATCTCCATAAACTGCTTTCTGCTAACGATACCATAGGATTCTAATTCCCTCAGAGACTGAGTTAACATCATATTCGTTATACCCTGAATTTCTCTTTTTAACTGGTTATAACGCATAGTTTTATTTTTATATATAGCCCAAATAATAGGCAGTCTCCACTTCCCGCCGATAAGATTTAATGCAAACGTCAAGGGACAACTGTCATAGTTGTTTTTGTATGGTGCTTTATCATTCACAAAACCACTCCAATACTCAGTTTTTTCTTACTTAGACATAAAATATTGCATACTTGTTACATTAATTATAGCTGATATAATTATAATCGAAGAATGATTAATCAGTCAAATTTATATTATTATGAAAGGATGATAAGTTGTGAGTATACATTACGAGATTGTTTCGGAAGATAACATTTATAGTATTAAAGAATTGTGCAATGATTTAATGACTTATCAAAAGTCAAAGGCCCATATCCATCCTGAGTTTTTTGATAATATGAGTTTTGAAACCAGGATGATACCGGCCCTAAAAAGTTCAAAAGAAAACTACATAGTAGCAGCTAAAGTTAACAATGAAATTGTCGGATATGCATACAGCACCATTGCATCAAAGTATACATACTCCGGAGGCTTTGCTACCTTACAATGTGATGCATTCTTTGACTTTGATTCCGTAAAAACCGAAGATGTGGGATGCCTCTCTCAATTCTATATAAAAGAGGATTATCGCAACAATGGTATCGGTACACAAATGTTCAAGATGTCTATGAATTGGCTGAATTCATTCAAAGATATAAAAGACATATTCATCTTTGTATCAAATGGAAATAAAAATGCTTTAAAATTCTATCAAAGTAAAGGCTTCAAAATAAGCCATGAAATCCTTGATGGATTTATAACTGTACTGAAAAATTGAAAGCTATACCCTAAGGGCTGCCATTTTTATAGACAATATTTTTGCCCTACTTACCACTTTGTTTGTTTGCTATCAGTTCCAGTGATTTTTCAATATCATTGAATAAGAGTTTTTGCATGGATTCTTTGTGTTTTTGAGGTTCTGCTTTAAGTAAAGCACTGACTATTTTATCCTTTAAATTTGGCTTGTGTTCTGCAATTATCGGAAGAAGCTGTATGCATTGTCTTGCTGTAGTAGGCTTTTCATCCATGATATGTTTCAGGAGTTTATCTATGACTCTATCTATCTTGCAGTCTTTGTCCCATTGGGCATTTGAAGCAACCATATGTATACCTCGGCATCTTCTATTCTCATATAAATCTTTCATTAAATAACCACCCCCTATGCTAATGCGATATCATTTACTATTTTACATATATACTCTGCTGCATTTTCTATTAACTTTTCATCAACTAGGTTGATTGTATCTTTCGGACAATGTGTATAAGATAAACATCCTCCAAACAAGTTTGATGCAGAAATTAATAAACATCTTGTTCCACCAAAAACAAAAGGAGCATGGTCTCCAGCGTACCAAGGCTGACCTTTAACTATGTTAGCAGAAGTATTCATTACCTTATCTAATTCCAACTGTTCTTTCTCATTAAAATTAAAATAGGCAACTGCCACTTTAGACCCCATATGTGCTACAGTGTCTATATTTATCAGAAGTGATATTTCATTTTCATTTTTTCTCAGGCCCTCTAAATAGATTAGTTCTCCTTGCGGGTCATAGTATTCTTCGGAATTAAAGGGTACAATATCAATGTTATATCTGTTGGTTTCAATGCCCTTTGCTGCCAAAAGCATTGTCGCTGCTCCGGATGCATTATCAAGGGCACCATCCGTATTGTACTTGCTGTCCATGTGGGCACATATCACTATTGTACCTTCAGCGTCAGAAACCTTTTTTGATGCAACCAACTGATGTGCTGTTACAATATTATTCTTTGAAACAATAGACAGCTCGATTTCTTTTCCTGTTACTTTATCTTCTATTTCTGCAAAAATCTCTTTATCAAGACTGGCTACAGGAATATGGAAATTTCCATCCTCAATCAGCGGGAAGGGCTTAAGACCACTCATACTTGTTTCGCCCGTAACAGCTATAATTGCACAAGGTTTTTTTGTTTCCAGGCAATCAATAATTGCTTTATGGTCATCCGGATAATAGAACGGGTAATTTTTCGGCTGCAACGGTTCTATGGCTAAATCCTCCGTTAAAAACAATATTTTGTCTTCACATTCCGCTCTTTCAAGTTCTTCCAAATTTCTGACAAGGATGGCTGTTCTTGTTCCGGTGAATGGCTCAGAAAAAGGGTTTACTTGCAATGTCAACTTGTTTCCATTAGTTACTAAATATGAATCTTGTGATTCCCACACTTTACAGCAAAAGGGTACCATATGCGTTGCATATCCTAAATTTTCCAGATATAACCCTATATTGTCTGTAATCTCCCGGTTTTGAATAGTCCCTACCGGCCTTGGTCTTGCAATTTTTGTTAATAAATCCATTTCTCACTTCTCCATTCTTTAATGTATCCTTTTATGCTCTTTCCAAAATGCCACCATTTCAGCCAAATCAGCTTCTACTTCATCTGTAATAGTCATATGTTTATCAACTGCTCAATATGAAAATACCACTTTTATTACCAACATTATAACACATAGATTTAATATTAAAATAAAAATAATGCTAAAAATACCCAAAAATAATAAAAAAAGACACTCTGTTTAGAGCGTCTTACATATAGTCAGAAATGACTCTATGGTTTTTTGTTATATAAATCATGCTAATTAATAATTGATTCGATCCGATAACATAATGTACATTATGTTATCCTCTTTTTGTATGCAATAATCGTAGAAATCCGGCAGGGCGGCAAGCTAAACCCTATAAACCATAACCTTGTTGCGGCCATCTTCCTTAGCCTTGTATAATTCTCTGTCCGCAGCGTCAATAAGCTCATATGGCTCCATCTCATTATCAGGAACAATGGATGCTACACCCAGGCTGACTGTTATACAGCTTTCTGCTTCCTCGTTTTCGATTTCCAGCTCTTCAATTCTTGTTCGAATTTTTTCTGCAACAACTGCCGCTCCCTCTTAATTAACCTTGTCAAACAAAACGAGGTTATTTTAATAACCTCATTGATGACTTAAGGAGGGTTATATTTGAATTTTCTTGTACTGATATATCAATATCTTCAAGGACAGGCATCATATAATTTATTCCAACTCACGCTTTCTTATTCTGTAACCCTATTCTTAATATTTCATATCATATTAGAGGAAGGGACATATCGTGATCAGGTAATGTTTAGGTTTATTCAGAAGCCCCATTATTATAAATATTTGAAAGGCGTGAAATGACAATGTCAGTAAAAACTAATACTAATAATATTTCAATACTGCAACAAGAGCCATCGTGTCAAACTATGGTTCATAAAAACGTATGTGTTCAGGGTACTGTAACTATTACACCTTCTGTAACAACCGGGGAAGTCACATCATTTTGTATAGGAAATCCTTTAATTGGAAGCTGTGTTGGTGAAATGAGAGAAAACTATGAATTCACGGTAAGCCAAAAGGTCTGTGTTCAGATTCCTTTAACCTTTTCTGCAACTGCTTCAGCGGTAGAGGACGGAATTGTCGGCAATGGGGCTGACCTTGGTCAATGTACAGGAACCGGGTGTACTCAAGTAGTCTCATTTTACAGAGATAACCCAATCACTATTGGATTAATAGAAAATGCAGGTGGATCAATTGTTCTGGGCATTAATGGCAACGGACTCAGTCTAGCTGTTACAACCGATAATGTTAATGATGTGTTAAATTTCAATGCTCCAAGTCCCCCGACTCCGGCAAGTTTCCCTTTAGATCAACAATATAGGTTTCTTTATGCCCAGCTGTTGGCTGCTAACCTTAATGTCCTGGCTTTGGAAGATCTGGGTGTTGAAATTTGCACCTATGCGATTGAAGCAATAGCTGCAGCTAATGACTTTCTTGCTACTTCACCACCAGAAGGGAAAGCAGGAGCGCTGGAACACCGGGATGATCTGGCGCGTTTTAACTCAGGTAATGCTCCAGGATGCCCGTTCCTCTGCGATTGATTTTAATAAGCAGTTATCCTTGACTTCTTTGTAAACATCTAACGATGGGCTGAGATTACAGCCCATCGCTCTTTAGTTATGGCAAAACATATCCGCATACCCCCTAATTTTGATTATTTTGGCGCGGTCTGCTTATTAGCAGCTATTTTCTTCTTTTTTTACCTCTGGCTGCTTTGGGTCATTTTTACTTTTGACAGGTCATAGAGCCCCACTCTTTATCGTTGTGATCCCGCATGGAGGCGGTGAAGGATGTCCCATCTGCGGAGAATACAAATTTTGCTCCCGCAATATTCGCCTCGCCTGTCGACCACCGCACAAAATAGCTGCCGTTGATGTAAGTGCTCCCGGTTTCATCATTTGAGCATACAATTTTATAGTAAGAGCCGTCTCCAAAATCCTTTTCA
>JAAYPY010000234.1 GCA_012519555.1 Tissierellia bacterium
AGAAACAATTATCAATGAACAACAATCAACTAACAACGAGGATGATGATTTTCAAACAGAAGAATTTTATGAGCTTTTGGATAATTGCTATTGATATTGTCAATATTACTTTACACTTTTTACTCGAAAAATTCTGACCTGCTAATTCTAACGGCGCCGTAAGTTAATAAACAAATGCTATGCTGCCAAGTTTAAACTCTCATAATATTGCTTTCTTTTAACTGCAGGTGGAATTCCGCCAATTGCACTACAAATCCTACGATTGGCCCAATATGACATAAAATACCGCCAAACAAGACTTTTCACCGTTTCCATTCTCATTTTTTTAGTATCGTATCTTCCATAAATTAATTCTTCTTTCATTCGTCCCCATATAGATTCACATCGTGCATTATCGTGGCATTTGCCTGCAGAGGAGTTCATTGATTGTCGAATTTCATACTTTTTTATTGCATTTCTGTACAATTCACTTGTGTATTGGGATCCCCTATCAGAATGCGCAATAAGGCCCTTTATTGCAGCTTTACCATACCTTGATGCAACACTTTCAAGTGTCCTTTCGCAGAGCTTTGCTTGCATATTATCGGCCATAGCAAGGCCAATTGGCATCAAATCATAACAATCAAAAATACCGCTAATGTAGAGTTTCCCATCGGCCGTCGGTAATTCTGTAATATCTGTAACTGCCTTTGTTAATGGCTTTTCAGCGGTGAAATCGCGCGCTATTAGATTGTCGGACTTTTGTGCATCCTTGTCCGCTTTTGTAATGCCGTTTGGCTTGCGTTTTACAGCGTGGATTAAGCCGTGTTTTTTCATTATCCTATAAACTGTCCTCTCATGTGGTATCTCTGGGAATCCACCTTTTTCAAGGAATTGTTTATGGTGCAGTGCCTCCCACATCCGCATTGAACCATAGGTATCATTGCATTCATCCTCGGAGATTATTTGGGTAATTTCAGCCAGCAGACGTTCGTATTTATACGGTTTTTCAAGGGAGTTTAGATAGTGGTAATATCCTTGGGGGCTAACTCCTAAAATATCGCTCATAAATACTATTTTATATGTCCCCTTATTCATTTGCATAAATGAAAAGCGTAGCTCTTTTCTTACTTCTGCCGGCTCGCAGCGAAAAAACGTGTTGCTTCCTCCAAAAATGTGTTAACTTTATTAAGCCTTGCATTTTCCTTTTCATATTCCCTGTTTTTTTCACGCAAAACTTTGATTTCTTCGGCTAACGACAACGCATTTAAAGGTGTACGACTACCCATCCCAAGGTCTATATCACCTATACTTTCCTTTTTCAACCAGCTATATAAAGTCCCCTTGGGTACACCGAGTTCCATAGCGGCTTGCTTGGTTCCTACCTCTTTTGCGAGTTTTATAGCTTCTTTTTTGTATTCCATTGTATATTCTTTAACCATTTTCATCTACCTCGACTTTCTATCCTTTTATTATATTTTTATGAGGTAAAAGTGTCAAGTTAAATTATACTATATCATTGTATTTTGGAATAA
>JAAYPY010000235.1 GCA_012519555.1 Tissierellia bacterium
AAGCCGGATGATGTGCTTGATGTTTAGAAAAGAATGAAGTTTGAAGTGTTATGTTAACAATGAATTTTAATGGGTCGAACAGTGGCTTCGGTCACTGATTTAATACAATATTAATTGTACAAGGAGGTATGGCTAATGAGTAATAAACCCAAGGTCGCATTTGTTTGTGTTCATAATTCATGTCGAAGCCAAATAGCTGAAGCACTTGGTAAGCATTTTGCAGGAGATGTATTTGAAAGCTATTCTGCCGGTACGGAAACAAAGCCGCAAATTAATCAGGATGCAGTGCGATTAATGAAAGAGCTTTACGGTATTGATATGGAGAAAACGCAGCGTTCAAAGTTGCTTGATGAGATCCCTCCGGTAGATATTGTTATTACAATGGGATGCAATGTGGAATGCCCTTATCTTCCCTGCAAGCTTAGAGAGGATTGGGGATTGGATGATCCTACAGGTAAGGATGATGAGGAATTTAAAAAAGTAATTTCAATTATTCACTCCCGAATAATTGAATTGAAGAAGAAACTAATGTAAAATTAATTAGCGCCAATCGCACATTTAGTGGTTGGCGTTATTGTTAATTGACATATTTCCTTGTGGACCATCCTTGGGGAGTGCGTGACTTGGATGTCGAGGATTTAGAAATGGAAAACTGGGAAAGGTCATAAATAAAGAATTTCCAGACATGAAGGGAGGAAGATAATGAGCAATCAAAATATTTACGACAACCAGGAATTTTTTGATGGGTAAAAAAATTAAGAGATAATCCTACGGCAGCAAATTATGTTGTTGAAAAACCCGCATTATTTAGCCTCGCACCTGATTTGCACATTAAATCTGTGCTTGATATCGGCTGCGGCTATGGTGAGAATTGTGTCAAGTTCTTGAATTAGGCGCAGAGAAGGTTATTGGTCTTGATATATCTTAAAAGATGATTGAAGTTGCAAAAAAGAAAACTCATCTCTCCGAATTCAATATGTCAATAAATGTATGACTGATCTGGATAAAATCACGGAAAAGTTTGATGTTGTATTTAGCTCTCTTGCTGTTCACTACATTGAAGATTTTGATAAATTGGTAGAAGACATTAATAATCTGTTAAATCAAGGCGGCTATTTTATATTTTCGCAGGAGCATCCGTTAACGACAGCTTTGATGACGCAAAATTAATGAACTAGAAATTCTGAGAATGAGTGTATCCATTATAATTTAATTACATATTCTGTCGAAGGTAAAAGAGAAGTATCATGGATTGTTGATGGAGTCATAAAATATCATCGTACATTTTCAAGTATTGTTAATTCTCTTTCAAGTTCGGGTTTTATTATTGAAAAAATGCTCGAACCTATCCCAAATAACGAAATTATGAATCAATATCCTTCATACAAAAAATGCATTCATAAACCTGACTTTATACTTATTAGAGCTAGGAAAAATAGCTGATCAAAATGAGCATAACAGCAACACTTCAAGGTTATATTCGAGAATATTTTTATTAAAGTAAAGCAGAAAGGCAATTTACTGGACTTTTATATAAGGTTTTTCCTTAATAATTAGAGCAATACAGGTAAATATGAATAGATGATATCTTTTTTGCAGAAAGCAATTGAAGAGTATAATAATTTGGAATATTTAAAATTATATTTATAATTCAAATATTTAAAGTAATAATTTAAAAATTTATTGACAGACTTTTTGTCAAATGATACACTGGTGCTAAAATAAAGTTTAAAAATTTAAAGTTCCACTTTAAATTGCAAGGAGAGTGTACCATGGAAGACAAAAAGGCTGAAAGCTTAAAAAAGAGAACATTTGCAGATATGATATGTAGCCTTGTTATATCTGCAATCTCAATCTATGTTTTTATCACGGAGATGTGGACATATTTTTCCACAAACGGAGCATTCCCAAAACATATTACACGCGCACTATATGCGCTCTTTGTGCTTGGCTTTACTTTAATTACAGGCTTGATACTTCTTGAAGTCTGCAAAACCGGCAAACCGTTTTCTAGAAAAATAATTAATAAACTTCGAGTATTAGCTATCTTGGTAATTGTGGCAGGGTTTCTTCCGGACGCTGTAACACCAATTGTTGATGATATGCTTAATGGTGCATCTACACAGATTGGTTTTAAATTGGTATTTTCAGAAAAAAATATTATTATTACGGTTATTGGTGTTGTTATCGGTATTGTGTCGGAAATATTCGTATACGGTTATGAGCTGCAGGATGATATGGACTCAATAGCATAGGAGGAAGGATATGGCGATAATAGTTAGGCTCGATCGAATGATGGCAGATAGAAAAATGTCATTAAATGAACTGGCAGACAAGGTTGGAATGACCAATGTAAATCTATCAAACTTGAAAAATGGGAAAATGAAAGGCATACGATTTGAAACTATGAATGCTATATGCAAAGCGTTGAATTGTCAGCCCGGTGATCTGTTTGAATATACGGAGGATTACTAGGGTCAACAGATGCTGGTATTCTTCATTACCTGCAGAGTATATTGTGCAATGTATAATTTATGCCGGGGAGTATATGAAAAGAATATTATAGATGGATTCGTTATCTTTCTATTGTATATTATTAATGTCGCTCAAATATTAAATTGACTGTTGGATAGCCTCCTGATATAATTGAACTGTGAGTTCAATTATATCAGGAGGCTATTATGAAAATGTATGTGAAAATAATTTTCATTGCTGCAGCCGTAATTCTTGCAGGATTTCTGGCTTTATTATTTAACGGAAGAAAGATTCAAGTTAAAACAGACAAGAATGTAGAAGGCTTATCCGAGGAGCTTTGTGAGGTGCTATATTTGGCTTCCCTTGCTCCCAATTCGCATAACACACAAATGTGGAAGGTAAAGGTAGATACCCAAAACCAGACCGTGGTCATAGGTCTGGATAAAAGCAGGCGGCTTCCGGTGGTTGATCCTTATGACAGAGAGATGACTATATCCCTCGGCTGTTATGCTGGGATGCTGATTGAGGCATTTGAGGCTTATGGATACGAATGCGGCATTGATTACTTAAGTGGAGACGATTATGTGAAGATAAGGTATAATAAAGTGAATGATGAAATTCTTTATGACAGGATAGAGCGGATATATAAGCGGCATACCGACAAATCTGCTTTTACCGACACAGCGTTATCTAATGGGCAGGTCAACAATATTGTTTTATATGATAATGTATATTATTTTCCCAAAGGAACCGAGCAGTTTACATACATCAAGGAAAATATGCTTGCTGCCGTGACTCAGCAAAGCTATGATAAAGCTAAGGCGGAAGAACTGGCTAATTGGCTGCGCTTGTCCAATAAGGAGACTGTTGAGAAAAAGGACGGACTGCCTGCTGAGCAGTTGGGCCTTTCCGGAGTGGTAAAATCTATGTATTATTTGACGACGACTCATGATTCGGCCCAAAAGGACTCTTTTGCCAAGCAAAGTATTAATACTGCTTCAAGGCAGCTTAACGGTTGTGCGGGATTTCTTGTTATCACTTCGGGAGACAGCAGAGAAGAGCTCCTTTCATGTGGAATAGAACTTGTTAGAATATGGCTTTCAGCTGTTGAATGCGGAGTGTCAGTGCACCCGATGAGTGCCATTCTTGAAGAGGAGCCATATTATTCTCGAATAATACAGGACCTTAATTTGAGCAAACAGCCGCAGATGGTTCTAAGACTAGGAATTGCGGACAATTATGGTGAAAATGCGGCTATTAGACGGGATCTTGCTGATTATATTATTGTGGAGGAGAATTGAAAATGGCCAGAAGAAAAAAAGAACCTGCAAATGTCCATAGACAAAGAATAGCCGATGCTGCCCAAGTATTGTTTTTGAATAAGGGTATCGAAAACACTACTATGGATGATATAGCAAGAGAAGCAGGATACGGGAAAGCGACGCTGTATGTCTATTTTAAAGATAAAAAAGAGGTGGTCGCTTATTTGGCCCTTGAGAGTATGGAGAAGATTTATAAACTGATAACTTCCGATATAACTAATAGGAGCGGACAGCCGTTTCGAAAAAAATATGATGCGGTATGCGATATCCTGGTGGATTATTCAAAGCGTTATCCGTTCTATTTCTCACTTCTTCAGGATAATATCAATGTCGACTTCGACAATGACACATTTCTCCCTGAGGAAAAGGAGACATTTATTATAGGGGAGAAAATCAATGAATGCCTGGCTGCAATGCTTAAAGAAGCAATGGACAATAAAGAAATTCGGCAAAACGATGATATTTTTACAACAGCTTTCACCCTATGGTTGAGTATGGCGGGAATTATTTCGGCAAGCGAGAAGAAAAAAGAGTATATTGAAAAGGTTACGGGAGAAAAAGTTGATGTATATTTGAAAAAGGCTTTTGACTTTTTATACCATTCATTGCTTTAGAGGGTGTAGCTTAAGATTCAGAAAAACCAACACGGGAAAGTAAAGGAGATTTAATGCAAGATTAATAAAGATAATCAGAGATGAATAAACAGATCAGAATTCTTATCATCAGCTAAGGTTACCGCAATCGATTTGGCCTTTGGTATGCTTAATTTTTTTAAGAAGGCTGAGGAGACGAGATGATTCTAAACTAACTCGAAATTATAAAAATGATTTGAATTATGAGTAATAATATGGTAAAATGCACTTTAAGGACTGCTTTTAAAAACAAAAGCAAACCGGGAGGTGTAAAATGGTAATAAATGGTCTTGTAAAAAAGGAGTTTCTGAATCGAGGAGGCATCCTCAAAACTGCGGAACTAAAAGAGCTTGGGCTTTCAAGCCGCCAGATAAAAAGACTTATAGATGATGGGGTTATTACAAAGATAAAACGCGGTTTTTATGAACTCACAGATAATATAATTAGCGACGAAGTAATTGTCGCACGACTATTCCCACAGGCAGTTATATTTCTTGAAAGTGCTCTATATCATTATGGTTACACAGATCGCATACCATTGGCGTGGCAAATTGCTGTAAATAAATATAGTAAAACTACTCAATATAATATTGATTATCCTTTAATTGAACCTTTCTATCATGAACCAAAGTTTTTAGATATTGGTGTAGATAAAATAATAATAGATGGGGTAGAAATCAAGATATACAACAGAGACCGCACAATTTGTGATGTTCTCCGATATGAAAAGAAGCTGGAGAAAGAAGTATTTAATAATGCAGTTGTCCGATATAAAGAGGATTCTAGAAAAAACATTAGAAAACTTTTTGAATATGCAGAAATATTTAATATTAAAAACAAAGTGCAAACATATATAGGGATGTGGTTGTAATGAGAAATCTTGAAACTTCGGTGATAGCAAGACTAAAAAATAAATCAAATTAAGCAGATAATTTCTTCTGGTAAAAATGATTATATACAATTTAGTATTAGAAAGTTAGAAACTATCAATGAGATAAGAAAGTACAAAGGGATTAGGGTTTACCTTACTGGTTTCATTGGAAAGGTTAAGATTCCTTTTAGTATAGATTTCGGAGTTGGTGATGTTGTAATACCTTCACCGGTTGAACGAATTTTGCTTGTAATACTTCCGGAATTTGAAAAACCAAATATTCTGACTTATTCATTGGAATCTACAGTGTCGGAAAAATTAGATGCTATTATATCACTAATGGAAGCGACAAGCAGGATGAAAGACTTCTTTGATATATACTATTTGGCAACGACTTTTGATTTTGATGGGAGAAAGTTGCAGGAAGCAATTTATGAAACGGTTACTAACAGGGGAACACGTATGAAGCGATGATCCATGAAAAGGAATTATTTAAAAAGTGGAATCATCTAAAAAAAGAATATGAGTAAGTACCGGGCTGACCTGTCATTAAAAGTATTATGAAAAAACTGAGCTTGGATGCTGATTATTATACCGACGAATTATTTATGGTTAAAGAATAATCGTTGCTGCCCAAGTACTGTTTTTGAATAAGGGTATAGAAAATACTGTTATGGAAAATATAGCAAGAAAACTTTTTAGGGAAAGTAAAGGAGGCTAATAGCTCATGAATAAAGAATGGTCGGAGATGAATAAAAAGATCCAGGCTCTTTTAGGAAAAGAAGCTACATATAAGGATGGAATAGAACTGCTCATTAAACTTCGGAATGATCTGTTTGAGCAGATAACACAGATTGTGAACGGATACCCTTTACAGGCGTTTTATCAGATGCCTTATGCAAACGCAGATGGTTATCACAGCAAGACACTCTCATATTCAATATGGCACATCTTTCGAATTGAGGATATTGTAGCTCATACTTTGATTGCGGGGGATGAGCAGATATTAATGGCCGGCGATTATCGAAAGAAAATAGGATCGCCTATCATTACGACCGGTAATGAGCTCAAGGGACAGGAGATTGCAGAATTTTCAAAGAAACTTGATATCAGAGTTTTATATGAATATGCCAAAGAAGTTATGCTTTCTACCAACTCACTTCTTACAAACCTGAAATATTCGCAGATGAAAGCTAAATATTCGGATGCAGATAAGAAAAGACTCATAGAATCCGGTTGTGTAAGTCCGGATGAAAATGCCCGCTGGCTTATCGATTATTGGTGCGGAAAGGATATTTGCGGTTTGATAAAAATGCCGTTCAGCAGGCATTGGATAATGCATGTCGAGGCAATGCTTCGGATTAAGAATAAGTTATGCAAAATTGCCCGTAAGGGTGTGGATCCTATAGCATATTGCGGCTTTTCCTGTAATCACTGTTTTTTAAGTGAATGGTGCGGCTCATGCAGGACGGAATATAATGTCTGCTCCTTTGCAACACAATACGAGGACAAGAGATGTCCCAACGCAGTTTGCTGCATGGAAAAGAATATCGACGGATGCTATGAATGTTCGGAGCTGGAAGACTGTACAAAAGGCTTTTATACGCCGGATAATGACGGAGCGGCATCGGCTAAGGCACAGGCCATGTTTATAAGAAAATGCGGGAAGAAAGCTTTTCTTGAGGTGCATGACAAGCTCCATGAGAGGTTTGATTTTGCCAAGACTCAGGAAATTCTGGGACAGGATATGAATGAAGGCTTGAAGATACTGGAGAGGGAATATAATAAGTGATTAGATTTTTCAATGCAAAGATGCTGTCCGATATGGATTTTCGGCATCCGTTCCATCAAACTGAAGACTTGGATAACATTGTTTTGAAGCAATTAGCTTTCGTAAAATGAGCAAAAAAGAGCAGTAATATGTTATATTTTTATTGACGAAAATGAAATTATAGGGGGATTTGCTATGAGTACGGTGCAAAGAATAAAGTGTGGACTTGTGAATTGTTATATAGTATCTGATGGAGATTCAGCTATCCTTATTGATACCGGAAAGAAGGATAATCTGGATACTGTCGTTGAAGCTTGCAAGCCCTATAAGATTAAATTGATTGTGTTAACCCATGCTCATTGCGATCATGCAGAAAACGCTGCCGATTTATCGGAAATACTTGGGGCTCCAATTGCCATGCATAAAGATGATGTGAATTTAATTGAGTCGAACAATAATCAATCCTTGTCGGCAAGAGTTTTTTTGGGAAAGATTATATTATCTGCCTCTCTTAAAGAGTTCTCAAGAAGTAAAATGAAAGCCTTTACCCCATCTGTCTTTCTCAAAGACGGAGATGATTTAACGGAATATGGCATTGCGGCAAAAGTCATCGGTTTACCTGGACACACAAAAGGATCCATAGGTATTGATGTTGGTGGAAAAGAACTGATAGTGGGCGATGCGTTGATGAATATGTTTTATCCCACTGTCGCAATGCTATACAATGATGAAAAGGTTATGAAAGACAGTGCCAAAAAGATAACCGGGCTTGGAGAATGAATTATTTATTTCGGTCACGGGAAGCCGGTAAAAAACAAGGCATGGGTGAAATAAGAAGTATAATTATGAATTATTCTTGAGTTATATGAAAATTAGCAAATATGAGTTTGCGGAGGTCAGATATTATGCTTGAAAATTTGTCGATGGTGCTCTCGAAAGAGAAAAAAGAGAAGATAACAATGCAAGGCTAGATGAAGCTGCCTTTGCAGAAAGGGTCACTGGAATTGAAAAGGCAACTGCGGCTCTGAAGGAAGCGAAAGTTGAAGATGAGAAAATCATTTACCTTTTGCAAAAATATTGGATTTACGCCTTAGCGAGGCAAAGGTAATTTTGCAGCAAGAAAGATACATCGAAGAAAAGTAAAGGATTCCTTGGTAAACGTCGCAAGGATAAATTCAGTTTAACGATACTAATTACATGAAAGAGAATCGACCAAACTGTGCACAGAATGTCGGATGAGTAAACGCAACCTTTGATAATATTGATGATGAAAGGAGGTTGTTCAATGGATTCTTTAAGAAGTATGAATAATGCATTAGCGTATATTGAAGAGCACTTAACAGAGGAAATTGATTATA
>JAAYPY010000236.1 GCA_012519555.1 Tissierellia bacterium
AGAGAAGCTCATCATCAGAGGCCATTTCTTTAAGAATTGTGACAGCATTATACTCAAACGCTATTTTCTCAATATCCATAAACTGTAATGGCAACACAAATATAATTCTACCATGATTACAGTTACCTCTTTTTATTACTTCTCTGATTCGTTCTATCTCTTCGTTGCTATAGGGAATGATCGCATACACCACTCCAGCAGAACTAAAGTTTTCAATTTTTTTATCCCAATCTACCACTGAAAAAAACTCTTCACTATCAATAAATTTAAAATCGAAGTATCTTGTGATCTCCTTTTCGTCATTATATGCAGTAGGGTACATATAGCTATCAAAAGAAAACTTATTTAAGATATCTTTTACACTCAAAGTCTGCTTAGTCTTTTCTATGACGTTTTGAATCTCGGCACCAATGTCAACGCCGGAGCTTTCCTTAATTTTCAGATAACCATTGCTTCTCTTTAAATAAATTAAACATTCTTTTTCAACAAGTTCAGTAAGTACATCATCAATTATCTGAACATCGGAAACACAGTCCCTATAGGTGTCAATGATTATGCCTTTTATTGGAGGTAATTTTTCAAATTGCTCTACAATGTAAATGAGTGAAATAGTCTTAACAATTTTAGCTGCAAGGGAGTCTTCGTCGAGCTTTTGAAGCACCTTCGAGGTGGTCTCATAAATCTTGTGTATTTCACTTGTATAAGGTTCTTTCCGTAAAATCGGCTCAAAGTAATCATACACATAATCAGGAGTAAGCATGGGAAAATCGCCCTTTGCATCTTCTAAAAACGCAGATAGAGTATATTGATTATCAGATGACAAAAATGTAAATAGCGTTCTCTCATTCTGAGCTACTTTTTCGGATAGTCTTGGAAGAATAAATGTTGAAACAGGATGTAACGGATAACAACCTATAAAAGCAGTATGAACTGTTATATCATCATGCTTGTCCAATATGCCGTTTCCCTTAAAACGCTCAATCAAGCTTTTAAAGCGTGCTTCATTATCTCTGCAATATTCATCCCAAAAGTCCTTATCTTTTTTTATAACGGCAGATATTATCTCGTACATCTGAGAAAAGTTATTGTGCAGATTAATATGCTTAAACCTACCAGAAACACCCTTCCATCCATCAACCTTATCTTTTGGCAGATTTTTATCAATATAGTTCGCAATATCTTTATGAGAAATCAACATTAGGTGCATTTGTCTGTCACCACTGCGATCACACTTTTCTGCAAAGTCTTGTAATAGTTTTATATCACTAATCGAAGTATTAGCAATGCTAGCCTCCAAATATTTACTGAATTCATCATAAATAACGTATATACCGTTAAAGCCTTTATCTTTGAGTTTTTCAACGACCTTCTCATAAAGCTCCACTACATCAAAGCCGAGGAAAGGATTAAATGTACTCCCTGATGTTAGGCTAGGATAAAGGTTAATAAACCTTTCATATGCATTCACATCATATTCTTTTAATGAAATGATAAAGTCATCGATCGGTACGTTCAATTCTGAAATAAGCCTTTTGTACGTGTCCTTATAGTTATTTTTCCATAACTCTATTGTTTTAACTGCTGCTGTATAGTTAGTTTCAGGTATCAGATCTGTCAGATTCTCATTTTTAAGTGCTATTTGCAATGCGCTTAAGAACGATTGTGTAATACTTGTGCTGCTTCCGCTGACGATAACTGGAAGAAGTTTTTTGTCGCTTTTTATATAGTCTATAATAAATCCACATAATTTTGGATTATGTTCTTTGATCTTGCTCAGAAAATTTTTGAACAAAGTTATATCTTTCTTAAAAAGAAGCGACATAAGAATGAGTACAATGTGTGACTTTCCCTTACCATATGCTCCAATCAGAATTCTTGCTCGACCTCTGTCTGGTACATTAGTGCTGAGCATAACATCCTCAATGACCTCAATAGATGACATTGTAGGAATAAAATTTTTAACCTTGCTCTCGTTATATAAGTCATATGCGATGTTGATAGAGGTTTGAAAACCTTTCTCAACCCAAATTTTCTCACCAATCATATTTTATTCTCCATTCTTAATAGGGTCCGTTCATTTGTTGATTCGAGCATAGTATTCTCTGACACACCCTAAAAAGTCAATTTCTCTTATGATATCTATATAATCAAGCCCGGCTGTTCTGATAACCTTGATGTAACCCATATGTTCAAGTTTATTTAGTAAGCTTGTAAGCGTAATGATATCAAGATTAAACACTTTACCTGCGTTACACTTATCGTTTTGGATAGAAGATATCTTTATTTGTGTGTTTCCTGCAGCTTGATCAACAATAGCCGCAAGAATTACAAGTGGATCTATGCTGTCAAGCTTAGGTACACTTTTTTTGTATGTCTTGGTCTTTTTATTTACAATGTCCACAAGCGACAACTCACCAAAGGGACAATCAATATTGCTTTCAGGATGTACTTTGCCAGGATTTGACTTTATTCTGGGTACATATGTGCTGATAATACAGTTAAAATCATCATCTAAAGAACGTTCGGAGACCTCTGACCCTTTTAGCATGATATACGTATTGAGTTGCTTTACATAATCTTCCCTTGTAAACTCACTGCGGTTAAACTCATTAAAAAAGTAATACCATGCTGTTGCATCAGACTCGTTTGTCGCTAAATTATAATGTAAAAACCATAACGTGCCAATTTCCTCAATATATTTGTCGTTCTTATAAACAATTTCGCCGAAAGGAGTAAGGGTTTGATATTTCTTACCTTGGGGGGGCTCAGTAGTAAGCTTCACTGCTTGCAGCCAATACCTTAGGGATTTTACCATATTTGCACCTATTCCTAGAATATCCATAGGATTTCCCTTGTTGCCCATAAAGACTGTTGTGTTATTAACAACATTTTTCATTCCTTTATATAACCAGCCTTTTCTTATAAAAAAAGTTTCATGTGCTCTAAATCTCATATTCTCTCCTTTGTCCTGAGGTATTTATCCATCATGCAACCGCCTTCGAGGTATTTTGCTGTAACACACATCCTACAACGTTTGCATTTGTTTCCATTAATACAATATTCATCGTCAATTATAGAAATCGCACCGAATCTACACAATGATTCGCATTTTAAACATTTGCGGCAAGCATTAAATTTCTTTACCTGATAGCTGACCATCCGTTGCAAATCATCATGTTTTGCTACATTCATTGTTTTAATTTTTACTGCATAATCAAATCCGTCCTGTAAAAAAGGCTGAACGGATAAAATCGGCACATTGGTTTTTATATCTAAAATAATGGTTTCATTTATTAGTTTCCGTCCAAGTTCCTTTGCAAGTCTACCAAATGGAGTCAGTAAACTCAAAAAGTTATCATCAAACGGACGGTTAAGCTTATATATCTTAGCGTTTTCCTCTGTTGTACAGTTAGTATATTTTATTTTTACGTCTTCTGCAGCAGCAATACCGTTACCACCCTGACGAGCTTTCCACTTACCACTGTCAACATAGACTTCTGGGTCAGGCTTACCAATTTTAATAGAGAAATCTATCAAAAACTTGCGCCATCTTTCAGACTGCTCAGGCATATAGATTTGGGACAAAAACTGTGCTCTTTCGTTATTGTTCGGACAACACCAGCATCCCACCCTGTCATATCCAAGCCTATAGGCATCATTGAAATCAATACCTTCACCTAATATATACAGCCAAATATCAATATCCTTCCACATAAAAATAGGCGATGCCACTGTTTGGTTCTGTATTTTGATTTTATCATTAACTATCTCGTTGCCATTTTTGCCTTCTTTTATTGCAAACTCAACACGATTATACTTGCTACGGTTAACTGACTCACTCTTGCGTATACCATAGAAAGTTAAAATGTCCATATTTCGATATATATTATTTAATACACGTGTTATAGGTCCTGTTTTGAACATATAGCAGCACCAACGTAGCATACGAGCTGGTGGACCAATGTCTTCACATACTTTATAAAAATCTTGTTCTTTATTTTTTGCCGTCTTAAATATTGCTTTTGGGTTGTTCTCTCTAAATCGTTTTACATACTCAAGCGTAGAGGGAAATTCTAATGTTGTATCCCCAAATATATGTACCAAACTCGGATTACTTAACGCCCTCCTTGTCAAATCTGCTGTTACAGTTGAATCCTTACCTCCTGAAAATGAAACTACAATATTTTCATCTGGATATGCTTTTGAAGTATCTCTTATAAACTGTGTAGATTCAGTAAAGATATATTGCAATCTTTCAGAGTTCGCCTTAATAAACTTTTTAACTGTTTGCTCAAAAAAAGAATAACTATTTTGTTCTTTATATTCTACAAGCAATTCCGCAATTTGTTCAACTGAAGCTCTTTTGAACACACTTGTTGGTACCAATTTTGATTTACCATCTACATAATAGCGATTACCATTTGCCCAGATTGTCTTATTAATATATTTAAATGGTTTTGCTGTCAATAATTCGATTAAAAGCCGCTCCTCAGGAAATACTGGGCGAAGATCTGAACTTAAATAGGCTGTCTTTTCTTCACAAACAGGGCAAATATCTATGTCAATTCTATTTGCTGATTTTATTATTGGTGTTTTACAGGTATCGCACCAATATACTGAAACAGGAACATCTATTTCTGAAACAGTTCCGCAAAGCTCGCAAGTTTCACTATTTGTTTCTCTGAAGCAATTTTTACACCAAATAGTAAAACACCTCCGCTTCAGTTTCTTTTACCTCTTATCATTTAAAAATCGTTCAGACTAATTATGCTAAATAAAGTATATCAGTCTTACAAACTTATGAATTATTGTGTTTCTTTTCATTATTCTAATTATAACATTTACGTAAAAATAATACTATTCTTTCTACACAAATCGACATAATACACCCCGTCTTAGGCTAATCAATACTGAATATCCATGATTAATTCTTTTAAATTCTACCTATAGTTACACTGATATAACTTGACCTCTATTCTAACCTGTTTAATTCGTGTTCAAGCCTCTTTCAACGAGTTGTGATATCCGTTTTTTTTCCTTGGCTTTTTAAACACCTGTTCTTCTATAAGTATAACAAATGCCAAGGACATACCATGTCTTTTAGGCCAAGTTTTTAATCTGTACTTTCACCCCAGTAGGAAAAAGTTCGGATTTGCCGGGTCTGTTAGCCTATCTTATAAAAATAACTGTAATTCTTATCTTTCAGGTTACTCCAACCATATATAAATCATCAATATTTTGTAGGTTAAATAGAGAATTTTACTTCTACCATTGATACATTTCACCCACATGTTCAATTACACAGTAATACCTTGAAATACCATATTTATAACGATTATACCATTATTTGCTGCATATTAACAGATGGATCGACAAAATGGAAATGTAAATGACAAACCTGAAATTGCGCAC
>JAAYPY010000237.1 GCA_012519555.1 Tissierellia bacterium
ACATCGCACTTGACGATAATATTTTTTCTTTCTTTAACAGTAAAGCTTTCTATGAGTTCTTCCATTAAAGCAGTGTTGCTTCTGTAATTCAAAACTAAATTATAATTCAGCTCATTCAGTCTTTTTGCAATTGCAGCTCCTATTCCTTTGGAAGCTCCTGTTATTATTGCAGTTTTCATTATTACCTTCCTTCTTTGTTTTAAGCTCCCGCAAATTGCAGGTATGAATTGAATCCTTGAATATTTTCAATATTTATTGCCTTAACATTTTTGTCTATTTTTTTAATGAATCCCGACAGTGTTTTTCCCGGTCCTATTTCTACAAAAGTATTTACTCCGTCTGCAATCATTTTTCTTACGCATGCTTCCCATCTGACAGGGTTATAGACTTGTTTTTCAAGCTTTTCTGCTATATCGTCCTCACGATAATAAGCAGTATCCACATTTGATATTATATTTCGGTCGGGATTTTTGAATTTAATTTTTTTTAGCTCTTCTTTTAATCTATCCCCGGCAGGTTTTAGCATTGATGTGTGAAAGGGTGCGCTCACTTGAAGCTTTACAGCTCTCTTTATGCTATATTTTGAGGCTATATCAATTGCATTGTCAATGGCACTGCTTTTACCGCCTGCTACGATTTGTCCGGGACAGTTAAAGTTTGCAGGCTCCAACAAACCATATCTGGCGGTAATATCCCTGCAAAAAGCTATTGCATCCTCATCCGTGCAGCCTAAAAGGGCTAACATTCCCCCTTCCCCTATGGGAACGGCATTCTGCATATAAGATCCTCTTTTAAATACTAACTGAACGGCTGTTTCAAAGTCCATTGCACCTGCTGCAGTCAAGGCGGAATATTCACCTATACTCAATCCTCCCATTACAGCAGCTGTATCGGTTTTTTTTAATACTTCATAAATTGCCAGGCACACTGTCAATAGTGCCGGCTGCGTTATTTTTGTAATGCTCAGGTCTTTATCAGGACCTTCAAAACAAAGCTTAGTTATGTCAAATCCCAATGCTTCATTTGCTCTATGAAATATTTCCCTGCTTTCTTTAAAATTTTCATAAAATTCTTTTCCCATGCCGGTGTATTGAGCTCCCTGACCGGGAAAAACTAAAGCTGTTTTATTCATTCCTGCCTCCTGTAATAAATATTAAATTCCTCATTATTTTTTCTGCTTCTTCAAACATTTCATTGATAATTTCCTTACAGCTTTGCTCCTTATTAAGCAAACCTGCAATTTGTCCTGACATAACAGATCCGTAATCCACATTACCTTCAACGGCAGCCATATAAAGTCTGCCTCTTCCCAATGCCTCCATTTCTTCTATGGATGAATTGTTCTTTTCCAATTCCTTAAATTGAGTTACAAGTCTGTTCTTTAATACTCTGACGGTATGACCGGTTTTTCTTCCTGTTACGGCAGTATCCGTATCCCCTGCTTTCTTGATTTTATCTTTGTAATTTTGGTGAACTCTGCATTCCTTAGCCAATACAAATCTTGTTCCCACCTGAACTCCTGATGCTCCAAGACAGAAGGCTGCTGCAATTCCCCTTCCGTCTCCTATACCGCCTGCTGCTATTACCGGTATCT
>JAAYPY010000238.1 GCA_012519555.1 Tissierellia bacterium
AATAAGCATATTTATTACTATTGGAGGACAATATCTTAGTATGAATGACTTAAGAAGCACTTCAAAAAATACAAACCTCTTTAGAATTTTACTAATTTTGCTTTTATTGGCAGCAGCAGATATTATCGTTTATTTAACAGATGGAACACGAAATGTATATTTACAGCTTTTCTATATACCGTTAATATTGTCTTCTTATTACTGGAATATTAAGGGAGGCCTTTGTGTTGCAATAGTTTCAGGAATTTTATTAGGACCTTTTATGCCACTAAGTGTTTCTGAAGGAATAATGCAAAGTACGAGTAACTGGATAATCAGAATGCTTATTTATATATTTATTGGAAGTATTACCGGATATGCTTTTAAAAAAATGAGGCAATTGGAAAAAGAAGCGCAAGAGAACAACCTTATAAACCCATTAACAGGTATTTATAATACAAACAAATTATTGTCAGATTTGGAGAAAAGAATTAATGAAGATGAGAGATTTACTGTTATTTCCATTAAGCTGACAAATATTGAAGCTATTGAAAAATATCTAGACTATAATATTATTAAAGAAATCATCAAGGATTTAGTGTCTGAACTAAAACACGGATGCGGCAAAGAAGCAATATATTCAACAAGCAATGATGAAATTATTTTAATTGCTTGTAAAGGTTGTCTATATATGAAAAAAATCAACAATGCAATACTAAAATATTCAAATCCGGTTAAAGTAAAAAAATATATATTCAGGTTATCATTGAAAATAGGAATGTACGATTATAGCGGTGATTATGAAAGTCCTATAGCAATATTTAACAAAGCAAGGATAGCCTATGAGCAAGGTGAGATTAAAGAGTCAGGCATATATTATTATAGGGATGAATTAGAGGAACAAAGAAGGAAGACCATTGAAATTACAGGTGCTTTGCTTGAAGCCGTTAAGAATGACGAGCTGTATTTGGTATACCAACCCAAAATTAATATTATTGACAACCTAATTGAGGGTGTTGAAGTGCTGTTAAGATGGGACAGGAGTGATAAGGAATCGATTGAACCTGATCAATTTATTAGAATAGCAGAGGAAATCGGTTTCATCAAAGAAATAACAAAATTTGTTATTAAAAATGCTGTTAATCAAATAATTGAGTGGGAAAATAAGGGAATTAAAATAAATTACTCTATAAATATAACCGCTAAGGAATTACATGATAAGGCTTTTATGGAATGGACAAAACGATTCTTTGAAAATAATAAAATAGATAGATCCAAGTTTGAGATAGAGATAACCGAAAGAGTTTTTGCAAAAGAAGGAAAGAAGTTATTCGATATACTTCAAGAATTAAGAAATATGGGATACATGGTTTCCATTGACGATTTTGGGACGGGAATTAATTCTCTTATGAGTATTGTGAAATTTCCAATTGATATATTGAAAATCGACAAATATTTTATTGATCGTTTAGACCAATATAATATAAGAAGATTAATTAAAGCAATAATTGACTATGCTCATAAGGTAAAATTAAAGGTTATTGCTGAAGGTGTAGAAACAGAAAAACAATTAAGAGTATTGAAAAAAATTAAATGTGATATGGTTCAGGGATACTATTACAGCAAACCCCTATTACCAAACGAATTTGAGATATACTATAATGAATTTAATGAATTGAGAAATGAGTAATACAAAAGAAACTCGATATAATACACATTAAAAACCCGCATGCAGGTATTTAACATGGGGTTTTATGTTTTTTGTCATAATTTATAAAATATAATATTAAATAAAATTATTGACATATGTCACAATAGAAGTATAATTAATATATAGAATAAATTTGGGAGGTTTATTATGTCATATAGCCCTGCTTTAGGAAGTACAATATCTAACACAAAAATGAGAACACCGGAAAACGTTTCACCTTATTCCGGAATGTGTGCTGTATGTACAGCTAATTGTATCGGTACCTGTGAAATAGGATTATCAGCGGTGAGAGGCTCAGAAGCAACATTTCCATATCGTAGAGATATAAATCAATTTGCTTCTGAAAAAGATTATCCATTAGATTTTTCACATTTGTCAATCAATGGAAGAGTGTTTGGAGCCTTAGGGTGTAAAGAAGATGCTGATGAAGCCACCTACCCGAAAGCTAAAACTGAAACAGAATTTGGGATAAAAAACAAGGTAAAAATGAAAATGCCAATCATTTTGCCTGCAATTGCAAAATTAAATTGGAAGGATTACTATGTAGGAGCTGCTCTTGCAGGAGTGTCAGTGGTAATTGGCGAAGATGCCATACCCAATGATAAAAATTTAGTTTTGGAAAAGGGTAAAGTAGTGTCATCTCCATTAGTTGAAGAAATGGTAAATGACTTTAGAAAGTATAGCCGAGGATATGGAGAAATCATCATGCAAGCAAGCTATGATGATGAGAATTCAGGAGTTTTAGATTATGTTACAACAAAATTAGGCGTAAAATCCGTGGAGCTTAAATTTGGGCAGGCTGCAAAAGGAATTCAAGGAATGGGTAGAATTAACAGTTTAGAGGAAGCTTTAAAGCTTCAAGAAAAGGGATACCTTATTTATCCTGACCCGTCGGACCCAACCGTGGCTGAGAATTTCAGAAATGGTAAGGGGCCTGTATTTGAAAAAATAGGGAAGCTTCCCATATGGAATGAAGAAATTCTAAAGAATCGCATTGCACATTTAAGAAAATTGGGGGCAGAGCGTATTTGTTTTAAAACAGGTCCCTTCGACCCTAAGGACTTAATCAGAATTCTAAAAATAGCATCTGAAAATGAAGTGGATTTAGTTACATTTGACGGAGCTGGGGGAGGAACAGGCAACAGTCCCGTTAAAATGATGAATGAATGGGGAATGCCTACTCTTTATTTGGAAAGCATGCTCTATGATATTTTGAAGCGCATGGACGAAAAGGGTTATTTCTTGCCCCAGGTTGCCATTACGGGAGGGTTTACCTTAGAGGATCATATCTTTAAAGGATTAGCCCTTGGAGCTCCTTATATCCAATTTGTTGCCGTGGGAAGGGCTGCAATGGCTGCGGCAATGGTAGGAAAACAAGTCGGTGAGTTGATAGAAGCAGGCAATGTACCTAAAGAATATCAAAGCTTCGGAAGCAAAAAGGAAGAAATATTTGCTGATATAAGAGAATTAAAGCTATATTATGACAAGGCAGAAGATTTGCCGACAGGAGCCGTGGGAGTGTATTCATATATAAGCAGAATAGCTGCAGGAATGAAGCAATTAATGGCTTTAAACCGTAAATTTGACATAAAATATATAGACAGAAGCGACATCTTCCCATTGACTGATTTAGCAGCACAAG
>JAAYPY010000239.1 GCA_012519555.1 Tissierellia bacterium
ATTTTTAGAGCAACAAAAAAGCCATAACATTGTGCACAATTTTTGAATAATATTTAAGCCTGAAATCCTTTGTTCTCAATGGTTATCAGGCTTTTTATCTTTTTTAACTGTCAAAGATGGGATTTTACTATATCTTACATAATAATGCAAGAGATTTTTTCAAAATTTGTTAAATTATTTAAAAAATTCTTAAGATGTTTATCTTGCTGTTGATTATTAGCGAAATATGTCGAATATTTATTAATCCTTAAAAGCGTCCTTCATTTTTCCGAAGAAGCCTTTTTTATCGTTTTCTATTTTTTCTCCCATTTCATTTGCAAATTGCTCCAATATATTTCTTTGCTTTTCCGAGAGTTTTTTTGGAACTTCTATTTTAACTCTCACATACTGGTCGCCCCTGCCTGCACCTCTTAAATTCTTTATACCTTTGTTTCTGAGCCTGAAAACTGTTCCTGTCTGAGTTCCCTCAGGTACATCGTATTTTACTTTGCCATCTATAGTCGGTACTTCTATAGGACCTCCCAATGCAGCCTTTGCAAATGATACAGGTATTTCACACCAAATATCGTTTCCGTCACGTTCAAATATTTCATGAGGGCTGACGTTAATATATACATACAGATCTCCGGCAGGACCTCCCCGCTCTCCATGATTCCCTTCTCCTCTTAGGGGAATTACCGAGCCGGTGTCAACTCCTGCAGGAATATTAATTGACAGCTTCCTTGATTTTCTCTCCTTGCCTGTGCCGTTGCATGATGTGCACGGCTCTTCTACCACCTCTCCCGTACCGCTGCAGGTTGAGCATATTTTAGTGCTTGCAAATTGTCCGAATGGTGTTCTTTGCACTGTTCTCACACTGCCTGAACCTTGACAGGTGGGACAAGTTTTTTTGCTGGTACCTTCCTTGGCACCTGTTCCGCTGCAGACATGGCATTTTTCTATACGATTTATTTTAATATCCTTTTTAGTTCCGAATGCTGCTTCTTCAAAGGTTATATCCAATTTTATCTTCAAATCGGAACCTGCCTTAGGTCCGGTTCTCTGAGCTCTTGTACTGCCGCCAAAGCCTCCTCCAAAGAAATCTCCGAATATATCACCGAATATATCACTGAAGTCGTTGAATCCTGCTCCTCCACCAAATCCGCTGTTCTGGTCAAATGCAGCATGACCGAACTTGTCATATTTAGCTTTCCTGTCGGGATCTGAGAGTACTTCATAAGCTTCGTTTACTTCTTTGAATTTCGCTTCTGCTTCTTTATCGTTCGGGTTCAAATCAGGATGGTATTGTTTTGCCAATTTTCTGAATGCTGATTTTATCTCCTTCTCATCAGCGTCCCTGCTGATTCCGAGGATTTCATAGTAATCTCTTTTAGCCATTCTCTCACCACCTTACATTAACCAAGCTAAACCCTACTAGGATTTAGCTTGGTTGATTATTAATACTATTTGATTTTGCTGTCATGTAGAAAAGGCTGACTTCTTTAGTTTTCGTCTTCGTGGATTTCTTCAAAATCTGCATCAACTACATTTTCATCAGGTGCCGTACCTTGGTCAAAGTTTGGATCACCTTCTGCTCCTGCCTGCTGTCCTGTCTGCGCATAAAGCTTTTGAGCAAGGTCATTAAATACCTTAGTAAGCTCTTCTGTTTTTTCCTTCATTTGTGCTGTGTCATTGCTTTCGATTGCTTTTTTAAGCGCGTCTGCTGCAGCCTGTGCCGAAGCTTTTTCTTCCGCCGTAATTTTGCCTTCTAAGTCTTTTAGTGTTTTTTCTGTTTGATAAACCAATGTATCTGCATTGTTCTTGATTTCTATTTCTTCTTTTTTCTTTCTGTCTTCTTCTGCAAACTGCTCAGCTTCCTTAATCTTCTTTTCTATCTCGGCATCGGACATCTTTGTGGAAGCTGTTATTGTTATTTTCTGTTCCTTTCCTGTTCCCATATCCTTTGCGCTGACATTTACGATACCGTTGGCATCTATATCAAATGTTACTTCTATTTGAGGAACTCCTCTCGGTGCAGGAACTATGCCTGACAATTGGAATCTGCCCAGTGTTATATTGTCTGCAGCCATTTGTCTTTCACCCTGCAAAACATGGATGTCAACTGCCGGTTGATTGTCTGCTGCCGTTGAGAATATCTGGCTTTTCTTTGTTGGTATACGAGTATTTCTGTCTATTAATTTAGTAAATACTCCGCCTAAAGTTTCAATTCCCAATGACAAGGGAGTAACATCAACAAGTAGTATATCTGTTCCGAATTCTCCTGTCAATACCCCGCCTTGAATAGCGGCACCTAAGGCAACACATTCGTCAGGGTTGATTCCCTTGTGAGGGTCTTTGCCTGTCAATCTTTTTACAGCTTCCTGAACTGCAGGTATTCTTGTGGAGCCGCCAACCAATAATACTTTGTCTATTTGAGAAGCAGTTAACTTGGCATCTGCCATTGCTTTTTTAACGGGCTCTATGGTCTTTTCAACCAAGAACGCTGTAAGTTCATTGAATTTTGCTCTTGTAAGGTCCATATTCATATGTTTTGGTCCGTCTTGAGTAGCAGTGATAAAGGGCAGATTGATTGTTGTGGTCATTGCGCTTGACAATTCCTTCTTTGCTGCTTCTGCTGCTTCCTTTAATCTTTGAAGTGACATTTTGTCTTTCCTTAAATCAATTCCGTTTTCTTTCTGGAATTGGTCTGCTAAGTAATCTATAATTACCTGGTCGAAGTCATCTCCGCCAAGTTTATTGTTTCCTGATGTAGCTTTAACCTCGAATACTCCATCGCCTATTTCAAGTATTGAAACGTCAAATGTACCGCCTCCAAGGTCATAAACCATTATTGTCTGCATCTGTGTTTCTTTGTCGACACCGTAGGCAAGTGCTGCTGCCGTCGGTTCGTTTATAATTCTTTTTACTTCCAATCCTGCAATTTTTCCCGCGTCTTTTGTTGCTTGTCTCTGGCTGTCAGTGAAGTATGCAGGTGTTGTGATAACTGCTTCCGTAACCGGTTCACTAAGATAGCTTTCTGCATCCGCTTTTAATTTTTGAAGTATAAATGCGGATATTTCCTGTGGTGTATATGATTTTCCGTCAATATTAACCTTTCTGTTAGAGCCCATGTCTCTTTTAATTGATGATATTGTTCTGTCAGGGTTAGTAACTGCCTGTCTTTTAGCTGTTTCCCCCACTAACCTTTCTCCGTCTTTTGTAAATGCCACGATAGAAGGTGTGGTTCTTTTACCCTCCACATTAGATATAACAACGGCTTCTCCGCCTTCCATAACAGATACACAAGAGTTTGTTGTACCTAAGTCAATTCCTATAATTTTGCTCATTTTATTCCTCCATTTTTGATTTGAAATTAATATATAATTTTACTTTAATTTAAAACCTTTTAGTTTATTATGGCTTCTATTTTTTACATATTCTGACCATTGACGGTCTTATGAGTTTATCATTTACAGTATATCCTTTTTGAAGAACATCAATAATAATTCCGTCATCGAATTCTTCACATTCTTCAAATGCCACTCCGTAGTGCAGATTATGGTCAAAAGGCTTGTGCAGTGCTTCTATTTCTTTTAAGCCCTTTTTGTTTAAAATTCCCATGAGCTGATTGTAAACCATCACTACACCTTCCTTGAAAGAGTCTGATTCTGATACTTCTGCTGCAATTGCTCTTTCAAGGTTGTCAATTACGGGAAGCAAATCACAAATCATTGCGGATATAGCATCCCCGTAAGTTGTAAGCTTTTCCTTTTCTGTCCTGTCTTTATAATTTAAGTAGTCTGCCTGAAGTCTTAACAGTCTGTTATTAAGTGCTTCAATTTCTTCGTTTTTCTTTAATATTTCTTCAGCTTCTGATGTTTCGCTTGTTATTTCTTCATCAGCTTCTTTTTTTGTTTTGTCAGCTTCTTTAGTGTCGGCTGTCTCCGTTCCTTTTAATTCCTCCGTAATTTCATTAACTTCATCATGCTTCTTACCTTTCGCCATTTCTTCACTCCTTGTTTTCTACGCTAAAGTTTTGATTGATTATTTCACTTATTGCATCGGATATGGATTTAACAGTTGAAATTACATTGTTGTAATCCATTCTTGTAGGTCCGATTACTCCGATTCTGCCAATCAGTTTCCCGTTTAATTTATAGGTTGCAGTTATTAAGCTGCAATCTTTTAATTCCAGGTTTTTATTTTCGCTGCCTATACATATGTCTAGATCATTTTCGCTCGTATGCTGCAATAGTTTAGCCACACTGGACTTATCCTCAATAAATGAAATAAATTCTCTTGCTTTTACTACATCATTATACTCGGGCAGCTCTAAAATATTAGTTATGCCGTCCGAAAATACATTTACATCTTCAAATTTTGCGATTTGTTCCATCAAATAAGGCAGCAGCTCCATCAATGCATCGCTGTGTGCTTCCTTGGTATAGTATAACTCTTTAATTAAGTTATCCTTAATTTTGTCAATATCCTCCAATTTATGGCCGTACATTTTTTCGGAAAGGGATTCCGATATTTTATCCAACTGCGTATAAGGTATGGGGCTGTTCAATATCAGCATTACCTGCTTAACAACATTAGTCTGCAATATTATGAGCATCAATACCTTGTATTCTGAAACCGGCACCAACTGGATTCTCTTAATGATGGATTGTTTGAGCTGAGGTGCCACTACAAATGATGTATATTTCGTAAACTGCGACAATATCCTGACAGAATTCTTGAATATTTCATCTAATTCATTTGATTTATCCTCAATTATTTCCCTAAGCTGATCTAAATTAGGATTTTTTGTAGTTTTAACTTTTCTCCACAAGTCATCTACATAGTATCTGTATGCTTTATCTGTTGGTATTCGTCCTGATGAAGTGTGAGGTTGAACTAAATAACCCATATCCTCCAAATCAGACATTTCATTTCTGATGGTTGCAGGGCTTACTCCAAGCTTATATTTTTTTGAAATTGTCCTTGAGCCGACTGCTTCAGCATTATCAATGTAACTTGAGATAATTGCTTTTAAAATCTTTATTTTTCTCTTGTCCAAAGACATTTCCTCACTCCTTTTCTTGTTAGCACTCTCTTTGATTGAGTGCTAACTCCATAATATAAAGATACTACTTATAATGTATTTTGTCAATAGTTTAAATTCAAATTTTTTGTCCATGTCCAGAGGGGACTGTCCGGAGGGGACGGTTCTCGCCAGACATAAAAAAACCTGCCACTGCATTTGATTGCAGTGGCAGATCTTTTCTTTGTGTTTAGTATTTAATTAATTCTGTTTTTTAAGAATATTATCTGTATCCGGGTCACTTCCTGCATTAAATTGATCCCATCCAAAAGTAATATCTAATTTAATACCTTTGTTTTGAGTTTTAGAATCATCATTTTTCTTCATGTCTGCAACAGAGCCCGTAGTGTAAACACCATCTGCATCAGGATCTACTGCAATACCTATAAACAGGTCAGCTCTATGTTGACTGTTATCTTCTGGAATCAATATGAAGTTTTCTAATATTTCTTCATCTAAATTTTCCAAGGCAGAAAGTCTTACAAACTTAACGCCGCCTAATTCGAATACTTCATCATCGCCAGAGAAATGGCTTGCTAATTTAACTATTTCTCCATATGTTGAATTTGTTGTTGGATAATCTTCATCCTGTACTAGCAATGCAACACCTATCATAGCTTTTGTTTTAGCATTGACATCTATTTCTTCTTCATTAACTATAAGCCTGCTTAATTTAAAGTTTACTGCGCTTAGTCTAGCAGCTATAGAGCCTGTATTAATAATGTCAGAGCGGAAAGCTTGAGCATACCCTGGATACATATTATACAATTCAATGCTAATTGTATCTCCGTGAACATCTCCTTTTCCGTATGGAAAACCTGGATAGATATCATTCTCTAATTCTTCACCTGGATCAAGCAACTCGGCATCCATTTCTACTCTATTATATCCATCTGCATGATCATAGTAAGCATCTTTATTACCATTGAAAACTTCATTATAATCTTTTGCGTCAAGTCCCCAGAAATTTGATGGAATAAATCCTTGATAGTCGCCTTTTACAATACCATCAATAATACTCCATCCATTAGTTTCAGTTTCATTAGCATACTGAGCATATGCACCCAAATCTACAAATGTAACATCCAAATCTCCGGTTGTAGCCTTGGTGGTAACATTAAGTGTATCCGTCCAATATGCATAACCGGTTCCTACAAGTATTAGGCTAAGAGCCAACACTACACATAAAATTAATTTTTTACTCATACTTTACTCCTTTTTTAAAATTTGTTTTAGTAAAGTATAAATTAAAAAGCAACAGTTTTAATCCCTCTAAAGGATATTATATATGCAAAAAAGTAGTATGCGTATTACCACCTAAGTGGTAGTTTTGGGAAATAGAGGTATTCTCGTCTCTGATAAATAGTATTTATAGTTGATATCTTTTGTCGGGATAAACATGCTGTTTTCTAAGGGCATGCCCCTTTCATCAGAAATATAGAAAATGGGTATATTGCACTCATCAGATATTTTAATCATGCCTTCAATATCATTTATTACCATTACCCTTTCCCATGATGCTCCAATATAGCGGCTAACCCTTACTATTCTACTTCCGTGTTTCCTCATGATTGACTTAAATTTCAATACTAATTTTTCTTCCTCAGTAGGCGGTATGGTAAACAGGGTTATGTAAGTGATAAGCAGGAGCATTATAAAAATTATAGTACCCGGTATAAATAGCAGGTATTTGCTTAGACTTATATCAACAAATTCTACCTGAGTAATTGAATCGGTTTTTTCTACAAAAGCAGGCTTGTCTATGGTAAATAAACTTTCAAATAAAGGAAGAGGAATGGAATATGAAAACTCTTCTTCCTTTTTGCCGAATTCTGTTTTTGACGTAAATTTACCTTTGAATACCAATAATGCTTCACTGCTTGGGTCGGCATTTAATATAGATTCCACATTATTTATATAGTCTTCGTATTCAGTAAAATCTATTGACACCTCTTCATTCATTAAGGCACTGTTTAAATATTTCCAATTATAGTGTTTGACTAGAGGAAAGATTTTTTCATACACAATCCTTTTTTCATCTCCTTTTACTTGAAAACCTCTTACAATGACCTCTATGGCATAATCCAACCTTATATTTGATTCTGTATCCTGTGAACCTGCAAACTCAGCATGAAAATTTACGGACAATTTATCAAAAATACTTTTTGGATAAATCATATTTTCTTCCATAACCATATTACTATATATTTCATTTTCCTTAAGATGTACCTTATAATCGCCCCCGGCTGTCATGGTATAGCTGTAGAGAGTTGTCACCTCTTCTTCTGTTTTAGGGGTAATTATTTTATATATTGAGAATGCCGACAAGCAAATCATTATAATTGCTATAGCTGTTACAATCCTCTTTTTAACCTTGGTAATCGTAATTTTTTTAAGTTTAATAACTGCTCACTCCTTCAGATATATTTTCGCTTTTATGAAGCAAAAGAATCAATAAGCCTATTTTTGGCACTACCTTTTCTATGGTTCCCTTCAAGTCATTGGGAGGTACCACCCAGTCATCCTCTGCATCATTATTATCTCCCTTGGTAATGAAGGATAAATTTCCTGCTTCATCAGATTTTATTTCATTGATACGATGAGTTATTGTAATATCCCCCATTTTAAAATTTATGACATCTCCCTCCTTAAGCTTGTATACTTCTTCTTCAGACATAAGTTTTCGTATCAATACAACATCGCCGGGATAAATCAGCGGCTCCATACTACCTGTAAGTATTACGGATGGGTATATAGGGAAAACTCCAACTACAAACCATGAAAAGGCCACTAAAAATAATAGGGATGCGCTGAAGAAAAAAATGTTTTCTTTTTGTGTAGAAGGTTTCAGATGAGACAATATCTTATATTCTTCCCATATGAACATAGACAATATTATCGGATAGGCGATTCCGATTACACTTTCAGCAACCCAGGGTAAGGAAGGAAGAAAGGGAAATATAAACATAAATATTTTGTTTATACACATATAGTATATACATGGTATGCTTCCTCCAACCAGGCATACGATGGTCATAAGAAAGCTCAGGGTTACTTTGGGCATAATATCCTGAGCCAAGCAAATAAATAAATCCTCATAACTTCGTGCAATTGACAGCTTTGTGAAGTTAACCTGTATAACAGCTAAATACAAGCTTATAATTACTATCCAAAAAATAGGGTGATGAGTTTTTTTATAAACAGCATTTACGGAATATGATCTTACTAATATAAAAGCAATTATTTCGGGCATCTGGGTGAAAATATTACTGATTACACCCTTGGGGGACATATCATAAGGACTCGAAGCAATATTTTTTAGGATAAGACCGGCTCCGTAATTTATCGCAATATAAATCACACTTCCTGCTATGCATAATCCGGTAATTTGATATCTTATTCTGTTTTTCCCCAAGGTATGGATGGCAGGGGAAAAAAACACTATGCAAATTATAATTATAATGAAATAAACCGGTGATAAATATTTAATTAAATTGTAATCTGCAGAAAAAACCTTAAACAGAATACTGTCTCCCAAAAGGCATAAATTAAGTAATAAACCAATATAAAGATACTTGTTGCCCCTCTGCTCCCTATTGTTCTTGAGATTCATCCTCGGTATACTCGTATTCATTTTCAACATAGCTTTCTTGTTCGTTTTCACTTTCTATATCGGATTTTTCAGAACCTGTATTATTATTTTCACTTGCTTCCGGCTTTGTATCAGTGCTGTCAGAGCCATCAGTACTTAAATCGGTGTTATCCTCATTTTCTGTTTCTGTATCCTTTTCCAAGCTTTCTTGTCCATCTGTATTTGTATTTGTATTTATAACTGTATTTGTATCTGTATCTGTTTCAATACCTGTGTCTATATTTGAATCTACAGTTAAATCTGCATCTATATCTGTTTCGGTCTCATTATTTTCTACCCCCTCAACTTCCGCTTGTATTGGGAGTTCTTCAACAAGAGGTATTATTGGCTCCGGAACATTTAATATATTTAAACAAGCATCGTATGTAATATTTAAATTAATTTTGGAATTTACTACATCCGTCCAGTAAGCATATGTGGAAGGTATGCCTGATAAAATTATTATCATTAATATAGTTAATAATATTATTTTCATAATGACCTCCTGATTCTAATCCTCGAAGTTTAATTGTCCTGCGTTGAATTGTTCTGTGACTATGGGAATTTTAAGTGAATATTCAGCCTCCAATTGTACCCCTACTACAGGATTATCATATGGTATTTTATCAGTATATTCAGGAAAAATTTCCGTTAACTTTAAGTAATCAACAGACAATATATCATTGGAGAGAGCATAAAGTCTGTCAGCTTCTAAAAATATAACCGCACTGCTTTTATCATCTTCAGTTTCTATTCGCCTATAAACATTAAAACGAATTTTATAATTGCTTTCACTTATTTCCTCATTAACTTCAATTTGTTCATCTTCTAAAATAATTTTAACGGATTTGGGAATTGCCTCAATAGTCTGGTCGGGTTTATCAAAATCTGCTTTTATGTTTCTTATGGCTTTAATTTTACTGTCATCTGTTGTCTTTAAGGGGTATATTACCTGGAGCATATATCCGTCTTCTTTGAGTTTATTAGTAAGATTTCCTTTAATACTTAAGGTTATATTTTTATTGTCATTTTTAGTAATGTTAATATTTTCAATTTTTTCTTCTACCTTAATGTCGTTTTGACTATCTAAAGTTATTAAATAAACTTCAATGTCATTTTTGTCTCCAAATTCCACGCTAAAGTTTGCTGTGGTGAATATTCCTCTTATGGATAATGTATCAGTCCATCCGCCATAAGTTACCCCTGTTAAAAACAATAGAAATACAACTGGTATACAGATTGCCGTTTTAATTTTCTTGTCTACTGTTTTCATAACCTACCTACCCCTTTCTCATATTAGGCTTAAATGATTTATCTATTGCATATTGCATTAAGTAGCTGTTTTTGTTGGCAAATATTACTGCATCGACTCTTGACCTAAGGTTTAGTTTTGATAGTATGCTTGTAATGTGTTTTTTAACTGTTCCTTCGGATATATAAAGAGTTTTGCTTATTTTCTCATTGTTGTATCCCTGATTTATGAGGGACAGCACATCCAATTCCCGCTCAGTTAATGTGTCTAAAAGCTTTTCATCATCTGACTTTTTATTCAGGTTTTCCATAATAGCAGATGAAAAAAACTTACCGCCTCTTTCAACAGTCTTTAATCCATAAGCTATTTCATCTATAAATGCGTCCTTTAATACATAAGCATCCACCGCCAATTCCTGAGCATAAATAAAATCGCACAGCCTTGAGGATGATGTTATAATAAAGATTTTAGTTTTTAATTTTTGGCTCTTTATCCACTTTATCAAACTGAATCCACTTTCACTCCCTAAATTGATATCTACAAAAGCCAAATCTACCGGATGCTTTTTCATAATTAAGATAGATTCATTAACAGTTCCTGTTTCAGTAATATTCTCGCTTGCTCTGTAACTTTTTATTAACGAGGATAATCCTTGACGAGAAAGAGGATGATCGTCCAAAATTAAAATCATAGTTGGTCTCCTTTCTCCATATTATACAGGGATTTTACACATTATTTCTGTCCCCTTACCCGGAGCTGTATTTATATTTAATGTCCCCTTTAATATTCCTGTTATCATATACATGTTTCTTATACCCTGCCTATCCTTAGGTATGATATTTTTGTCAAATCCTTTACCATTATCGTTTATACAAGCTATAGCAAATCCTTCATAAATACTGACATTAATTTCTATATCTGTAGCTCTTCCATGCCTTATGGAATTATTGACTGCTTCACAAATAATTCTGTAAAGTGATGTTTTTTTATTGGATGCTAAAACAGAAATATTGTCATCTACATCAAGCCTTATATTTATATGGTTCATATCCATTGCTTCTTGGATATACATTGAAAGCTTCTTTTCAAATAAGTCATCATAACCTAAACCCCATTTTATGCCATAAATTGCTTCTCTGAGGGTTTTCATCGTTGAGTTTGTGGATTTTATTATGTCATTCAGCATCATTTTGATGTCTTCCTCAGGAATACTGCCGATTTCTGTTTCAAGAGTTCCTAAATTGCAGCTTATAGAAAAAAGCTTTTGTATTACCGTATCATGTATTTCACTTGCTATGCGGTTTTGCTCCTCACTAATAATATACGATTCAACCATTGACTGTATGTCTAATTCTTGCATTATTATCTTTACAAAATCTAAATAAAATCTGCTTTCCATCTCATAATATGACTCATTAATTTCTTGTTTCCCGTTTGAAATAAATAATACAGCCAATATATTTGATGACTTCATAATATATTTAACACAATAAACTTGGTTGTCTATTGCTATGTCCTCAGGCAATGAATCCTGTTTATTAAATTTAATTGTTTTAAGTATAAATTCAGCCATATGGCTTTCATGGTCTTCCGGAATACCTTCGAAGGAACAGAACTCTATATCATACATGGAAGATATTTTAAATAGAGCACATCCATTTTTAGCAATAGTCTTGTATAGGGTTAAGTTCAATTCATCCATTACCTTTTGCGGATTGGAAATACTAAATAGATTAAGGGCGTCATATACATTCATAGTATGATTCAATGCATATTCACTATGTTTCTTTGATTGTTCCAACCTTAAGTTAAGCTCATAAAGCTTAAACCTGCTTTGAAGCAATTTGTCGTTACTTTCCAACAGAAGATAGAATCCACAGGAAACCACAACAAAAGCTATGCCTGTGTTAATGTCTGAATATGTTAAATAACCGGAATTATTTGGAATACCAAGCCTTTTTTGTATAAATACACATGCAAGCATTAATAACATTAAACCGACAGATATAATTTTTGAATATCTACCAAAAGGTTTTAATGCAATTATTATTATTAATAAATTAATAAAATACCATAAATAAGGGCTGGAAAAACCTCCTGATAAAATTATAAAAACACTGTATGCCAAACTTTCCAGTATTATTGTTGCAATGATTATACCATTGTTATCCGGATAATTATTCTTGTATAAAAACGCGCCTACAGTACTGGATGACAGCATTCCCAATACTATAAACGTCTTTGAGTATGTAATATTATTATTCCAAGTTAAGATATATACTATGGTTAATACAATAATTGATATTAATCTATATAATCTAATCAGAACAAATGTTTCATTACTCTTATCTTGATACATCAGTATCCCCCCTAGGTCATATACTGACTGCAGATACGCTTATTACATAATCTAATTTGTTAATATTATTTTATATATAACCATTTTTTTCTATAATATTCAAATAAAAACCAACTAAGTAATAGTTGGTATGTCGCAAATTCCATATGCTCAAGGTACCCAATTTTTAGATGATACTTCAAAATAACACAACTATATATATAAGTATATCAATATATATATATAATGTTGTCAAAAATTGAAACATCCCTTGAAATTTTTTATATTTTTTATCAAACCAAATGAGTAATTTATGTTATATAGTCGAATACTTGTTGCAGCTCTGCTCCAACCGCAATGCTTACGGCTAAAATTTTTCAAAGACATAATTTGATATATCCATGCCTTTTTTTGTAAGTCGAACAGCTTTATCATCTATTTCAACTAAATTATTTTTTGCCAAATATTCTATTTGCTCAGCATAAGTTTCTCCAAAATCTACCAAAAACTTATTTTTAAAATCAACGAATTTTAGTCCTTCCGCAAGTCTTAATCGAAGCATTATATATTCAAACATCAATTCATTTTTATCCATTACTTCCTGAATGTTTCTTTCAAAAGTTTTGCTTTCGAATGCTTGCCTCTCACTGCTTAATAAATATTCTTTTAAATCTGAAGAATTGTTGAATCTCATATTTCCTAAAAAGGAGTGGGATGAAGGACCGATTCCTATATATTCTTCCTGATTCCAATATTTCAAATTATGCCTGCATTCGTACCCTTTTACAGCAAAGTTGGAAATTTCATACTGCATTAAATTATGTATTTCCATAATATTTCTTCCTGTATAATACATTTCTCTTTCAAGGTCCTCTTCAGGCAATACTATTTTTTTCTTTTCTTCCAATCGGTACATTGGTGTTCCTTTTTCCAACTTTAAGGAATAAAAAGAAATGTGTTTTATGTCTTTTTTTATTAAATTATTAATTGTATTGTCAATATCATCAATTGTCTGCCCAGGGATGTTAAACATAAGATCTGCATTTATATTTGCAAACCCGCATTGCTTAGCCTTTTCTATTGCTTCCAAAGCTTCTTTGGAATTATGTATCCTTCCTATCTTTTTCAATATAATATCATTCAATGATTGAATTCCTATACTTAATCTGTTGATTCCAATTGACTTATATGCATTTAGACTGCCCGTGTTTAGAGTGTTTGGATTAGCTTCCATGCTTATTTCAGCATTTCCTTCCACTATAAATATGTTTTTTATAGCAGCTAAGAGATACTCAATATTTTGCGGCTTAATAATAGAGGGAGTTCCTCCACCTATAAAAATTGTGTCAACAATATATTTATCGTTAAGTTCACTGTAGCTTTTTATTTCATTAATTGCTGACTGAATATATTTACTTTCTGATATTTGATCCCATTTTACAGAATAAAAGTCACAGTAACCACACTTTTTAACGCAAAATGGAATGTGTATATAAATTCCTAATTTTTTCATAACTACCTCTGTTTGTCATCCTGAGCGAAGTAAAGGGTAAAAATAATGGGACAGTTAAGATATACCCTACTGTCCCACAATTATATCATTCATATGCGAATGTGCAACACAATTTAGCTGATTGCTGATTTTCTATAATTATTCTGCACTTTACAGCTATATTATTCGGTTACTTCTTCTTTTGCAAAATCAGTATTCCAAATTTCTTCGTTAAACTCTCCTTCTTGTTTTGAAATAATAGTCGTGCAAACAGCATCTCCCGTGATATTCATGGCAGTTCTGCCCATGTCGAATATTCTGTCAATACCTAATATTAACCCCAAACCCTCAAGGGGCAAACCTACTGTCTGCAATACCATTGAAAGCATTATTGCTCCGGCGCCGGGAACCCCTGCAGTACCGATTGATGCCAATGTAGCTGAGAATACAATCATAAGTGCCATAACAGGTGTTACATTAATTCCAAAAACCTGTGCAATAAATACTGCTGACACTCCTTGATAAATTGCTGTTCCGTCCATGTTTA
>JAAYPY010000049.1 GCA_012519555.1 Tissierellia bacterium
AAGGAGCAGTAAGTACTGAACAGATGGTATTAATTTTTGTGGCACTTACCATTGCAACAGTATTGTTCCTCTTTAGAGATACCGTAGTATCATATATAGAATCTGCTACGACTCGTTTGGGCGATGACGATTTCGACCTTTAAAAAAAAGTCAAATAAAAAAATCAACTCCCTTAAATAAAAAAAACGGAGTTGATTTTTTTGTTATCCTATAATATTGTATTTCTTTACAGTATCAATAAATTTGTTTAATCCTTCCTGAGTATGAATGTGATAATGGGTTACGAATTGTTCACCGTTCTTTTTAACCCTATAAGCTTCTTTCTTGTATTCTTCATATGTCATTTCTTCGTTTATATATTTGTTAAATAATTTGTCGCTTACTTTAGCGTATTCCCTGCTTTCACACCATTCTTCAGGGTAGGGATTTCCAAGATGACCTGCCACCAATACGCTTAATTTTCTACAGTTTTCGTGGATTTCCATAGCATACCTGAGGGGCATGTATCCTGTAACAATCCAATAATCCTTAGCTCTGGTAAATATGAAATTCTTGCACTTACCAATGTATTCCGTCAACACTTCGGCTCCTTCTCTTCTGCCGATGCAAACAGGCTCAATCCCTGCTTCATCCATTTCCTTTATGATAATTTCGTTAGCTTTTACACCTGCTAAATTAATCATCTTTTTAACCTCGGCTTTCTGTATTACATATCTTGATTTTTAGTTTTGGCGGACTTTAAGGATTTTTTTCCAACGTTCTTTTTCTCGATCTCAATCTCCGGCTTTATTTCGGTTATTGTTTTTAATAAATAGTTTACCACACTATTGTCAAAAGCCTCAAGATTGATGTTTTCCTCTACATCTTTCCCTTCTTTAACCATGTTTGCCTCAAATATATAAGGCTGACCAAGCTTGTAAAAAACCCTTATATTTTTAATGGCATCAATAGAAAATTCTTTTCTCTTAATGCTAAATTCATCAAAATACGAAAGCATATTTGTTTCGGTATTGATGGTTATAGGGTTTTTAAAAATGTTGGTGTAATATATAAGGGATAAAGACTTTAATATCCCAAGAGCTAAAGCCCCTGTTATAATTATTGCCTTTGCATATATTGCAATATCTGAAAATACTATGTTCATAGTCATCACTGCAAGTGTAATGTAAAGTTTGTCATTCCTTGAGGATTTCATCACCCTTACTATGTTCGGGATAAATTCCAATTCCTTTGTGTTCTCTTTCTCGTTTGTATTCTCGTTTTGTAACTCTTTTATGTTTTCTTTTTGTAATCCTTCCATATTCATTATCCTTTCTTTATATTATTAAATTTGTTCCTACTATTAGGTAAAACCAGAATGATAATGAGCCTAAAACCGCAAGCCCTACACCGCTTATCAATATCCCTTTTATAGCTTCTCTTCTTGAATTCTGATTTGTACCGCTTACGCCGAGTTTTGAGATATGATAAATTAAGGCTAACAGGCAGGTTAAGACAACTATGCCTAAAAAGCCTCCGATTTGAAATTTATATTCATTTAAAAAAGTGTTAAGGGAACTTACCAGTTCCGGGCTGACTGCTATAAGCATGATGATTTTCCTTTCTTTTATAAATTAGAATAAAAAACTGCAAACATTGCGATAGATTTTGCCCTTTTCTTCATGATCAAATAAATACAAGCTTATCAAATTCATGATCTGCTCTTTTGTCTGCATTTTTAATTTGGTAGCTTTATATTCATATTTTTCCGGTGGAAATGTTTCATGAAGAATCTTTACAACTTCATTGCAAATAACATCCGTATCGTCTGTCTTTACGTTTGAAATTGCTTTGTTTAAAATAACTCTGGCTTCTTTTGAAATGACGGTTGTAGGCGTAACAGGTGTAACGCCTCTTTTGTACTTCATCTTAATATAGGTATCAATGGTTGTGAAAATTTCTCTTGTCGTTGACATACCTATTTCCTCAAGCTTATCAATATCATTTTCTCCGTACATGGCATCCAAGATCTCACAGATACATGAACAAAGAATATGAGGATCAAAGCTTTCGGTCCTTTTTATTGCCCTTGCTACAATAGCAAAAGCTTCTTGATTTGTGTTTACGTTAATTACACTCATACTTTTTTTTACCTTGCCTTTCGGCCCTCCTTTCTTTTGAATTATGCTTTACACATACCCTTAAAATTTTTCTCTCTTTCGCTTTCTTACTTTTTAAAAACGCTTTTATTACTTCTTCTCTTATAATACGCAGATTATTTTATTAATATTCCATGTTTTTTAAAAAAAGCCGGAAAAAATTTCCCGGTTTCTCTATAATAAATTTCTGATTCTTTTAGGTTCCTCTACCGGAATTGCCAGTTTTAACCTTAAAGGAATATCACTACCCATCACATATACATAACCTTTTGCCAGTATGATATCCATAATTTGTGCGATCTCTCCTTCCCTCTGAAGAAGCGATGCTTCATCAAACAATGCTGCTATGCCTTCAATAACATAGTCGCCGGCAAAAATATTGTTATCCCTTAAGACAATGGAAATGCTTTTTATGGCATTAAGAACCCTTAAAGTTATATGGCCTTTTGAATAGCATATAATTACATCATTTGCCACTGTACAAGCTTCTTTAAGACACTTTTGAACCATGACAGATGCGGTTTTTCTGTAGAACCTTACTTCTAAATAATCTGTAATGGTCTCAAAAATTTCCTCCTAAGAGAACATGCCTATTCCCTTGAGTCTTTCCTCCCCCTTTTTTACCCTTGTATGATTTGTCTATAATGTCGCAGATGTAGGGATAAAGAACATAAGGATCATAACTGTCGGTTTCTTTTATTACTGCTGCAACCATTAAAAAGCTTCTTTTCTCGGAAACTTTGTCTCCATACATCTTGCCTCCCTTAAATCTTTTAAAAAAAAGCCGAGTGAATTCCCGGCTTTTTCTTAGAGTAGATTGTAAATCCTCTCCAGTTCATGCGATGGCAGAACCGGATTAAACGACAATGGAATGCTGTTTTTATTTGCATATACATATCCCTTTGCCAGAATGATTTCCATTATCTGCGAAATTTCATCCGGACTTTTAAGATTTGCCGCTTCGTCAAATAGCACAGCAATTTCTTCAACCACGTCATTGTTGGCAACAACATTATTGGTCCTCAATGTGGTTGAGATTCTTTTAATAGCACCAAGGGTTCTGATGCTTATTTCTCCCTTGGAATAACCTGAAACTGCACTGTTAGCCAGTGAACAGGCTTTGTCAAGGCAGCGTTGGACAGTTTCATAAATAACCCCGACAATATCTTTTTTGATTATATTTGCAATTTCATCATTAAGATCATCGTCAGCCTCAATTCTCGGCATTGTCTTTACTGACATCAGCATTTTAAAACTGTCTTTGTACTCTTGCTTGGAAGGAATTACATTTACCATCTCTCTGTAAATACGGTCTCTTTCTATCGCATTTACATCTTTTAAGAGAACATCCAGTTTCAATTTGTATTCCTCTATCAAATTCTCCCAGATGTCAAGAATTTCATCTCTTACCATGAAAAATTCCTGTCTGGTAGTCTCGAAGTCCTTCTTAAACTCCGTGTAGTTTTCCAAAGGCATATACTGGTCATTAAAACCTGTAGACAGCCTCTTCTGCCTGTTCCTTAAAGCTCCCTCAATACTTGTGAGCCTTTTCTCAAGGTGAAGCGGTAAAACCGAAATCTTGCCGTTTTCCATATGTCCAAGAACAAAATCCTTAGAATTGGTTTTTTCAAAATCAATTCCTAAACCTTTGAAATCATAGGAAAATTTTAACCTTTTCCTTCCTATGATAAGTTTCACCAACACTCCGCTTCGGAATAAATGGTCGCTAATTCTTTCAACGCTTATTCCTTCTTCATTCTTAAAGCAGCCAAGCAGCTCTTGCTCCTCTAAACTGTCTAAATTGATATCCAGTTCTTCTAACATTTTTCCCTCCTTATAGAATGTTATATAACAATATTAGTAGTAGCATCCCGAACATAAATCCGGTCATTTTCCTTACAACAACCAGATCTCCCTTCATTCGGTAAATACTGTCCGGCCACATAAAAACAGTGGCCAAAAATATCATCACAGCAACTAAAATAACCATAATCACACATCCTCCTGATATTTTTTGTGATTAACACTCCTTGTTTTTTTATATGATACGTAATAAGTATTTTAAATATTCCAAAAAAATAAAAAAAACGGTTGAAAACCGTTTATTTAATAATAAATACTTATTAAAATTTTGTTATTTTGGTAAGTCTCTTATCCAAGCCTATTTCCCCTTTAATTCTCTCCAAATCATTAATGATTTCCTTATCCCTTTTCTTGGGGCTCTTCAACAAATCGGCTAATTTTTTAATCAGAGCTTGCAGCGATTTTATCTCTTTCTGCAAATCCGTTACCTCAAGCTTTGTAATTTTCTGAAGCTTTAAGTCTAATACTGCCTGAGCCTGAATGTCGGTTAAATTAAACCTCTTCATGAGATTTGCCTTGGCTTCTTTCGGATTCTTGCTGTTCTTTATAATATTTACAGTCTCATCAATGTTTTGAACTGCCGTTAAAAGACCTTCAAGTATGTGAAGCCTTTTTTCAGCCTTTTCCTTTTCAAAAGTTGTAATTCTTATAAAGACTTCCCTTCTGTGAGAGACAAACTCTTTGATAAAATCTTTCAAGCTTAAGAGAACAGGCTTTTTGTCAACCAAAGCAAGCATATTGCAGTAATAATTCTTTTCAAGGTCCGTGTTTTTATATAAGTCGAAAATAAATTCCTTAACATCCACGTCTTTTTTAAGATCTATTACAATTCTTATATTCTTGTTGCTCTCATCTCTTACGGAAGTAACATAGTTTATATTCTTATCCTCAATAAATCTTCCTATTTTCTTTAAAATATTTGCTTTGCTTACCTGATAAGGAAGGGATTTAATGACAACTCTCTTTTTTGTCCCTTTAATCTTCTCTTCAATTACCTCTCCCCTTACCTTAATGGCACCCTTGCTGGTCTTGTAGCAGTCAAGAAGACCTTTACTGCTTATAATTCCGCCTGTGGGGAAATCAGGGCCCTTGACATAATCCATAAGCTCTTCAACAGTAATTTTTTCGTTTGCAATATAAGCCTTAACAGCCTCTATCACTTCTGATAAATTATGAGGAGGAATATCGCTTGCCATACCCACGGCTATTCCGGAAGTACCGTTTATTAATAGATTCGGGATAACAGCCGGGAGACAAACCGGTTCTTTTTCGGAATCATCATAGTTATTTACAAAATCAACTGCATTTTTCTTAAGTCCCTCAAGAAGATATAAAGCCATCGGTGCAAGCCTTGCTTCCGTATACCTCATGGCTGCGGGCTCGTCATCGGTGGTGCCGAAGTTTCCGTGACCATCAATTAAGGGATACCTTCTTAAGAAATCCTGTTCAAGATTAACCAAGGCACCGTAGATGGAGCTGTCCCCGTGAGGATGATACTTACCCATTACATCTCCTACTATTCTTGCACATTTCTTATATTTAGCATCAGGAAGATATCCTGATTCATACATGCTCCATAAAATTCTAAGCTGAACCGGTTTCATTCCGTCTCTTACATCGGGAAGAGCTCTGTCCATAATGACAGCCTTGCTGTAATCCAAGAATTTCTCTTCCATTATTTCTGACATTTTAGCATCAATTATTTTTTCTCCCATATCTTCCTCCTACATATTCTCCAATAAATATTCTTTTCTTGAGTCTGTATTGTTGCCCATAAATACTGTTATATTTTTCTCTATTGCAACAAGATTGTCGAGAGTTACTTTCATAAGCGTTCTGGTTTTGGGATTCATTGTGGTCTCCCAAAGCTGTTCAGCGTCCATTTCTCCGAGACCTTTGTATCTTTGAATTTCATAGTTTTTACCGACCTTTTTAATGGCAGCCTTCAAATCCTTGTCATTGTAGGCGTAAACAACAGTTTTATTGTTGTATACCTTATATAAGGGCGGGAGGGCTATATACAAATACCCGGCTTCTATTAAAGGTTTCATATACCTGTAGAAAAATGTCAGAAGAATTATCTGGATGTGAGAGCCGTCCACGTCGGCATCGGACATAATTACAATTTTGTGAGATTTAACTTTATTTATATCAAAGTCCTTGCCTAAGCCGCCTCCTATTTCCTGAATTATGCTCCCCAGCTCTTCATTGTTTAAAATATCCTTAAGCTGCTTCTTTTCTATATTAAGAGGCTTTCCCCTGAGAGACAGAATTGCCTGAAACTTTCTGTCCCTTCCTTCCTTGGCGGAGCCTCCGGCGGAATTACCTTCAACAATGAATATTTCCTTTTCTTCAGGGTTTTTGGTTGTGCAGTCCGCAAATTTGTCAGAAGACATCAGCCCTTCCGTAACCAAGCTCTTTACTTTTTTCTTCAATTCCTTCTGGTGCTTTAAGCTTTCCCTGTATGTGTAAGCATTTATAACTTTGTCAGTAACAGTTTTGGCAGCCCTTGGATTATCTTTAAAATAGTTCATAAGCTCTTCATAAACCAAGCTCATTACTATGCCTTTTACTTCCGGGTTGGTAAGCTGAGTCTTTGTCTGGCCGCCGAATTTCGGATTTGTCATTCTTATAGACAGAATAGCCATAATACCTTCAACGGCATCTGAACCTTGAACAGAAACCTCTTTCTTTCCTCTTTTCTTATCCATATTCTGAAGTTTAATTACTTCATTTAAGGACCTTGTTAAAGCCTGTCTGAAGCCTTCATCATGCCTTCCTCCGTCTATGGTTGCAATATTATTTACAAAGCTTAATATAACATCGGATGCTTCATCTGTATACTGAATAGCAGCCTCAAGTTTCAACCCTTCAATTTCTCTTTCAAAATATATGGGCTTGCAGATAGAGGTCTTGGATTCCCCTATGTATTTTATGAAGGACAATAAACCTCCGTCATACGAGAAGGTCTCATTTGTTCCTCTTATATTATCCGTAAATATTATTTTTGTTTTTTTATTAAGAAAAGCCAGCTCCATCAGCCTTTCCTTAATAACGTTATGGTTAAAAGAAACATTATCAAAAATAGAGTAGTCAGGCAGGAAGGTCACTTCTGTACCCTTCTCTTTGGTCTTTCTTCCTTTTTTTAAATCTCCCTGCAGTACTCCGTTCTTATAGCTTAAGCTGTATTTGTATCCGCCTTTTGATATGGTGACATCCATGCTTTTACTAAGGGCGTTTACTACCGAGGCACCGACACCGTGAAGTCCTCCGGTTGTCTTGTAGACGGTGTTGTCGAACTTTCCTCCGGCTCCCAAAGTCTCAAAAACAAGCCTTGCCGCCGGAACTTTCTTGTCGGGGTGTATATCTATGGGAATGCCCCTTCCGTTGTCTCTGACACAAATAGAGCCGCCTTGGTTGAGAATAACGGTTATGGTATCACCGAAGCCGTTAGACACTTCATCTATGGAGTTATCAACAATCTCCCATATTAAATGATGCAGCCCTTTCTCCCCGGTATCCCCTATATACATATCCGGTCTTTTCCGTACATGGTCAAGGCCTTCAAATACTTGTATTGACTGTGCTGTATATTTATCTTTCAACGTTTTTCTCCCTTGTGTTTTTTTTAATTATACATCATATATTATATAATACGCAAATTAATTTTATTTTATTCCTTTTTGCATTTCAGGAATATTTTAAACTATAATTGCATATAATGGAAGTAAAATATTAAGGAGCGAATTACCGCATAAATTAAGGAGGAAATGTAAAATGTTAAAAGACATTAGTTATGAAGTATATGAGATTTTAACTCTTGAGAATCTTGACAAAAGAACTGTTAACCCTGAAACTCCCCTTGGAGTATTAAGGAGTATATTTGACATGATCTTGTGTGTATTTGGATACTACAGATTTTTCTCATGGAGAGGAAGTATATATTCAATTGTTGGGGGATGCTTGGTTAAAATAAGGGATAAAAACCTTATTCCGGCTTATGTAAGACGATGAGTATTTCAGGTTCTAAACCATAGAGAAAATTAAGAGAAATAACTTAAGGAGGGAAAAATGTTTGGAGTAACCAAAGAGGAATACCGGGAGTTGACAAGGGAACACTTTAAAATTGAAGACACCCTTCCTTTGTCTCCCCTACCCCGTCTTGAAGAACTTATGGGGGCAACCTTATGTGCAATAGGGAAATACAAATGCTTCCCGTGGAAAGGAGAAATCTGCACCTTTGTAAACGGAAAGCTGAAAAAGGTTAAAAACCGGGAACAGTTATGGAATGATAAACCAAGGGAAACTCCACAAAATGCTTTCAAGAAAAGCGAAAGCAAAAAAGACTATATCGAAATTGAAAATGATGATATGGTTTTGCCGGGAGCTGTAAATTCGGAGGACATTGAAGAGGAAAAAGAAAAGGACGCTCTAAAAGAAGAAAATATTAATTTGGCAAGTAATTCATGCACTAAAGAATGTTATTACAACAAACAAGGACATTGCAGCTTCAATTCTCTCGGGTCCAAGCCGCATATATGCGACGATCCGTTTTTGGAAAAGCAAAGGATTGAAGCTAAAAGTGCTATGGATTTA